>NZ_JBEXNL010000010.1:0-167399 GCF_040611135.1 Tsukamurella sp. NPDC003166 | reverse complement strand
GACTCCCGGCAACGCCTGTTCCCCGACGGGCTGGCGGAGGTGATCCGGGTGCGGGACCGGTACTGCCGCACCCCGTACTGCGACGCGCCGATCGCCCATACCGACCACGTCACCCCGCACGCGAAGGGCGGCCCCACGAGTTTCGAGAACGGGCAGGGGCTGTGCGCGGCATGCAATTACGCCAAGGAAGCCCCCGGTTGGCGCAGCGCAACCGTTGACGACGAATCCGGGCGGCACACCGTCGAAACCCGAACCCCGACCGGACATGTGCACCGATCGACCGCCCCGAATCAGGCCGCGTGAGAGGAGGATTCAGCTCGCCTCGCCGATGGTGGGGCCGAGGATGTCGTCGGCGTCGACGATGCGGTAGGCGTAGCCCTGCTCCGCGAGGAACCGTTGGCGATGCGCGGCGTAGTCGGCGTCGAGGGTGTCGCGGGAGACCACGGAGTAGAAGTGGGCCGTGCCGCCGTCGTGCTTCGGGCGCAGGAGCCTGCCGAGACGCTGTGCCTCCTCCTGCCGTGACCCGAAGGTGCCCGAGACCTGAACTGCCACGGAGGCTTCCGGGAGGTCGATCGAGAAGTTCGCGACCTTACTCACCACGAGCGTCGAGATCTCGCCCGATCGGAACCTGTCGAACAGGGCCTCGCGTTCCTTGTTCTTGACCGCCCCGGTGATCACGGGCGCATCGAGCTCGCGCCCCAATTCCTCGAGCTGATCGAGGTAGGCGCCGATCACGAGCGTCGGAGCGCCCTTGTGCCGCTCCAGGATCGACTTCACCACGGCGATCTTCGTGTGCGCGGTGGAGCACAGCTGGTACCGCTCGTCGGCCTCCGCGGTCGCGTACTGCATCCGCTGGTTCTCGGTGAGCGTCACCCGCACCTCGACGCAGTCGGCGGGAGCGATCCAACCCTGCGCCTCGATGTCCTTCCACGGGGCGTCGTACCGCTTCGGGCCGATCAACGAGAACACGTCGCCCTCGCGGCCGTCCTCGCGGACCAGCGTGGCGGTGAGCCCGAGTCGCCTGCGGGACTGCAGGTCCGCCGTCATCCGGAACACGGGCGCGGGGAGCAGGTGCACCTCGTCGTAGATCATGAGGCCCCAGTCGCGGGAGTCGAACAGGTCGAGGTTCTTGTACTCGCCCTTCGACTTCCGCGTGAGTACCTGGTACGTCGCGATGGTGACCGGGCGGATCTCCTTCTTCTCGCCCGAGTACTCGCCGATCTCCTCCTCTGTGAGCGAGGTTCGGGCCAGGAGCTCGCGCTTCCACTGCCGCCCCGCGACGGTGTTCGTCACCAGGATGAGCGTCGTCGCCTGTGCCCGGGCCATCGCCGCCGCGCCGACCATCGTCTTGCCCGCGCCGCAGGGGAGCACCACGACGCCGGAACCGCCCAGCCAGAACGAATCGGCCGCGGTCTTCTGGTAGTCCCGCAGCTCCCAGGGGTTCGAGTCCGTGTCGAGCGTGATCGGATGCGATTCGCCGTCGACGTAGCCGGCGAGGTCCTCCGCGGGCCACCCGACCTTGAGCAGTAGCTGCTTGAGGTGACCGCGCTCCGACGGGTGCACCACCACGGTGTCGTCGTCGATGCGGGCACCGACCATCGGCGCGATCTTCTTGTGCCGGAGGATCTCCTCGAGGACCGCCCGGTCCAGCGAGACCAGCGTGAGCCCGTGCGCCGGATGCTTGACCAACTGGAGCCGGCCGTACCGGCTCATCGTGTCGACCACGTCCACCAGCAACGGTTGCGGCACCGGGTAGCGAGAAAAGCTGACGAGGGCGTCGACGACCTGCTCCGCGTCGTGGCCCGCGGCGCGCGCATTCCACAGCGCCAGCGGCGTCACCCGGTAGGTGTGCACGTGCTCGGGCGCGCGCTCCAACTCGGCGAAGGGCGCGATCGCGGCGCGCGCGGCGTTCGCCTGCTCGTGGTCGACCTCCAGCAGGAGGGTCTTGTCGGACTGGACGATGAGGGGTCCGTCGGTCATCTATCCATTGTGCCGCGTTTGGATGCCATCGCCAGCCAGCGGGCCAGTACGCCGCCGCGGGGTCGGCCCGAAGTCATCCTCTGTGTCGAGCCAGTCACCAGAGATGTGGGTCTTGGTTGGTAAGTGAATGAGGCATTAGAATTCCATTATTCTGGAACGCGTACGAAATAGCGACAGTTGATTTGTCGTCGAATCCTTCGTTGACGGGCTGTGGCGCCGCGTGTAATTTCTCGTATTACTTTCGTTTCTATCAAACAAGAGGGTGGGTAATGATTCTTTCTCACAATCGTCGCGCGGCAGTTCTGGGAGCGGTCGCGGCGGCGGGTATCGCTCTCGTTCCGACTGCTGCTGCGCAGGCTGATTCCTACGAGTTCATTGAGCAGGACACCTTCAATTTCGTCAGCGCGAACAGTGCGGCACAAGCCTACGGGCACGTCAATTGGTATCGCGGCGCGCGCTCTTGGAGGCCTGACGTGGTTCGGGGACAGATGCCGAACGGGTCGGTGGTTCGGCTCAACAAGAATGGCTGTGCATTCGTTCGAATTACGTGGACCACGGTTACCGGTTCGGTGAGTTGGCCTCCAGCGGGTGGTGCCGGCTCGACAAGTGACGGTTGGTACCGGCAATGCGGATCGTCGGGAGCGGGAATCAATCTCGCGGGTCAGGCGTACGCTTCGGCGCGCCTGTTTCGCGTCTGCGTCAATATCGGGTACTCGGCTGCGGCCAATCAACCCAGATCGTGGCAGTCGTCGTGGTGCGGACAGCCGGGCGGGCGGTGACGCTCTGATCCCGCCGATGACATCATCGTCGCGATGAGTATCGCCAACGATCGCTGTTCCACGTACTCCGCGGTCGTTACGCGGTGCAGGCCGTGCCGTTCGCCGCGGCGTGCCGCGCAGCAGCTCGCCGAATCGGGCACTCGATCCGGATGTTTCGTCACCCCGGGCGTGGTCCGGAGGTCGTAGACCTCGACCAGGCCGAGCCCCGTCGAGCACCGCGGCGTCGGCGGCGTCGCGGGTCAGCGCGTTCGAGCGATACACCACGCCCCGTCGCACGTGCTTGCCGCCGGCAGTGGCGAACCTGGCTCCCGCCGCGTCGCGGAAGTTGCCCACCGAGGCCAGGCGCGGTGCGGGGGGCGAGTGCGGAGGTGCCCGCCGGTTCGGTCAGCACTGTCGAAGCGGGACCGAGCCCACGAGCGAAGCGGCGACCAGGGATGAGGTGGCGAAGGTGCGCAGGGAGATCGACATGCGCAGCGGGCACGCAGTGGCGGACGGAGAGCCGGGTCTCGGGCAGTGGCGCCCAGGTGGGGCCGAGTGAACTTCTCCGCTATCGGTTGTCCCGCACCAACCGCCGCGCGAGCGTCGGCACCACGATCGTCGCCGCCGCGACGTGCGTGAGGATCAGGACCGCGGCGGAGGCACCGTCGAAGCCGAAGGTGAGGTCCGGGACGAAGGACAGGACCAGGAGCGCCACACAGGTGCGCACGAAGGTCGAGCGCGGGCGCCGGGCACGCCGCGCCAGCACCGCGGCGATGCCCACGCCGATCAGCGAGAAGAGCATCGTGAGCTGCGCGAATCCCAGCAGGGGGATGGAGGAACCGTCGGGCCCGGCGAAAGTGACGCCCGCGGCGGACGCGACTGCGGCGATCGCGGTGGTGGCGATCGACGCGCCGACCGAGGCGGCCAGGCCGTGCTTCCAGACGGGCAGGCGGTCGGTGCGGGCGGGAACGGGGGTGGTGGCGGTGGTGGTCATGTCGGGCTCCTCGGTCGGTGGGCGACGGTGCGCCGCCCTCGCCTACTCCACGAACCACCCGACCCGATTTCGACATGCGCGGCAGAATTTTCTCGGGGCGGTGTCGGATCGGCGTCGCCGCGTTCGTAGTGAGGGTGAAGGGCGGCCAACCCGGCCCCTCGACCGAGAGGAAACGACCATGACGCACTATCTGCTCTCCGTGCACGGCCCCGTCGAGCGCACCGAGTTCGGCGACTACGGCACCAAGGAGGCGATGGAGGAGGCGTTCGCGCGGACGGACGCCTTCAACGAACAGCTCAAGGCCGACGGCTACTGGGTCTTCGCGGGCGGGCTCGCCGAGGCGACCACCGCCACCGTCGTCGACGGCCGCGGCGACAAGCCGATCATCACCGACGGCCCCTACCTGGAATCGAAGGAGCTCCTCGGCGGCTTCTGGGTGATCGATGCCCCCGACCTCGACGTCGCGCTGCGGCTCGCAGCCGAGGGCTCCAAGGCGTGCGGCGGCACCGTCGAGGTCCGCGCCTTCGACGGGCTGGCGTGACCGACGCCGGTACCGCGCTCGACCGGGTCTTCCGCGAGGAGTACGGCCGGGTCATCGCCTCGCTCGTCCGCCGCTTCGGCGACATCACGATCGCCGAGGAGGCGGCGGGCGAGGCGATCCTGGTCGCCGTCGAGCGCTGGGGTGCCGAGGGCATCCCGCCGAACCCCGGTGCCTGGCTCACCACCACTGCGGGCAACCGCGCGATCGACCGGATCCGCCGCGAGAACCTGCGCGAGAACAAGCACCGGGCGGCCGAGATGATCCACGACGACTCCGCGCACGAATCCGTCGGCGCGGTCGAGGACGACCGGCTGCGGCTGATCTTCACCTGCTGCCACCCGGCGCTCGCCCCCGAGGCACGGATCGCGCTCACGCTGCGCCTGCTGGGCGGCCTGACGGTGCCCGAGATCGCCCGCGCCTTCCTCGTCCCCGAGACCACCATGGGCCAGCGGATCACCCGCGCCAAGAAGAAGATCGTCGCCGCGCGCATCCCGTACCGGGTGCCGGCACCGTCGGACCTGCCGGACCGGGTCGACGGGGTGCTGACGGTGCTGTTCCTGGTCTTCAACGAGGGCTACCTCGCGAGCGGCGACGGTGAGCCGATCCGCGCCGAGCTCACCGCCGAGGCCATCCGGCTGGCGCGGCTGGTCCGCGCGCTGCTGCCCGACGATCCCGAGGTCACCGGGCTGCTGGCGCTCATGCTGCTCACCGAGGCCCGCCGGGCCGCGCGCGTGCGCGGCGGCCAGCTCGTGCCGCTCGACGAACAGGACCGCGCCGGCTGGGACCGGGCCGCGATCGCCGAGGGACACCGTCTGGTCCGCGAGTGCCTCGCGCTGAACCGGCCGGGGCGGTACCAGATCCTCGCCGCGGTCGGCGCCGTGCACACCGACGCGCCGAGCGCCGACACCGTCGACTACGCGCAGGTCGTGGCGCTCTACGACCAGCTGCTGACCATCGACCCGTCGCCGATCGTGCGGCTCAACCGGGCCGTCGCGGTCGCCGAACTCGACGGCCCCGAGGTCGCACTCGCCCTCGTCGACCCGCTGCCGCTGACCGGTTATCACCCGTTCCACGCCACCCGGGCGCACCTGCTGCGGCGGCTCGGACGCACCGCCGAGGCGAAGGCGGAGTACGACGCCGCGATCTCCGCGGCGGGCAACTCCGCCGAGCGGGCCTACCTCACCCGCAAGCGCGGCGAGCTCGTGTGAGTCATTCGGCGTACTCCGCGGTGGTCACGCGATGCAGGGCGAACCGGCGGGGAGAGTCACCGTCGACCGCGGTGAGCTGCCCGTGTCGCACCGACTCGGGCACCACGACGTGCCGCGTGAACACCCCGTTCGCGTCCACGTAGCCCAGCCGGACGGGCCGGCCGTCGCCCGCCGCGGCCTGCAGCAGCTCCATCAGCTCCGGGCCGGAGACCCCCGTACCGTCGTTCGACGGGGCGTCCTGCCGGCGGATCTGCACCGCCGCATCGGCCAGCTGCTCGAGCGTGGGCTGCGCGGCCGGCGGCCGGAACCGGGGCGGGGGCAGCCGGATCGCGGACGGACGCAGGTCGACGACGACGCCGCGTGAGTCCTCCGCGGCCGCGTTGAAGCCCGCCGCGGCCAGGCCCGCCACCAGGTCGGACAACGTGACCTGGGCGATGAGCACCGTCGGCGCGACGGCCCGCAGCGCGAGCGCCTCGGCGACGGGGGAGGCGAGGACCGCGGCGACGAGCGCCGGATCGTCGGAGCGGAGGAACGACCCCGCGACGCCCGCGCGCAGCGCGCCGTGCCGCCGGGCGACGTCGTCGACCAGGTAGGTCAGGCCCTGCGGCACCGGCGTCACCGCGTGCGCGGCGAAGAAGGCGTGCACCTCGGCGGACGTGCGCCCGGCGTCGAGCGCCCGGCGCACCGACGCGTCCGTCACGCGGTACACGGCCGCGCCGCCCGCGGACTCCAGGTCGGCGACCAGCGCGACCGAGGCCGCGAAATCGTGGGTGGTGGGCCCGGGAATGGTCAGCGTCAGGTCGGCCTGGAGGAGGAACTCCTCGACCGGCTTCGGCAATGCTGCGGCCATCGCCTGCGCGGGATCGGTGGTGCGGGCCGCGCGGCCGGCGGCGGTGAGCGCGCCGCCCGCGACGATGCCCACCACCTGCGCCTGCTCGACGATGTCCGCGATCGCCTCCAGCGTCAGCCTGCGGTACCAGGCCGGGTGCGCGTACCGGGCCGCGGCGTGCACGTCGCCGATCGCCGGGGCGGTGCCCTCCGGGGCGAGGGCCAGGGCGTCCAGCACGGCCGCTCGGTCCTGCGGGGCGACGGTGCTGCGCGCCGCCCGATGCAGCGGCCCGACGATGCCCTCCTCGCCGCGGGTACCGATCAGGGCGGGCTGTCGTCGCAGGTCCAGCCAGGTGCGCGCGAGCAACGCCCAGCGGTCCGCGGGCTCGGACCGCTGCCACTCGTCGACCGCGACGGTCGGCGCGAACACCGAATCCTCCTCGCCGTCGAGCTCGCCCTCGGCGATCAGCGCCGCGGCCGCGAGCAGTTCCAGGAGGAGCGCGGCGCGCTCCTCGGGCAGGCCCGCCGCCTTCGCCACGCGGCGCAGCTCGCGGATCCCGATGCCGCCCGCCTTCACCCGCTGCGCGGGGACCGCCCCCAGTACGCCCAGCACGTCGTCGGCGTGGCGGAGCAGTTCCAGCGCGGCCACCGCGCCGGCACCGTCGACGCCGGGGACGGGCGGACCGTCGAGCACGGGCGGCTTGAGGGACGTGCCCAGGGGGAGCTCGCCACGCAGTCGGGCGCGGACCTCCCACGGCAGCTCGACGGTCTGGTGATCGACGCGGGCCAGCAGCCCGGAGGCGAGCATCCGCTGCACCGGGTGCTCGGGCGAGGTGCCGGGTCCCGCGGCGGCGGTCCGGCCCAGCGGCGAGCCCTCCGCGAGGCGGTCCAGCAGGGCCCGCTCGTCCTCGCCCGCGGCCGCGAGGGCGGCGTCGATGTCCGCGAGGTCCGGCGGGGCGATCAGCTGCGCGGTCCGCCACGGCACGGCCTCCCGGACCGCGGCCGCGGCGAACAGCTCCTGCTCGCCCCGCACCAGGGCCAGGGAGAGCAGCTTCTGCGCCGACGCCACGACCTGCTTCTTCAGCGCCCGGCCGCGGAGCCGGCGGGCCAGCGCCTCGACATCGATCCCGGGTTCGGCGAGCACGAGCTCCAGGACGGCCAGATCCAGCAGGGTGAGGCGTTCAGACACCCGGCCCAGTGACGACGGGCTGAGCAGACGGCTCGCGAGCACCGGAAAACCCGCGGGGACCGGCGTCGCGACGTCGCGGCGGGCATCGAGGAGGGCCGTGATCTCCGCGTCGTCGCGGCCGCGCAACCAGTCCGCGAGGAGCGCCGCGGGGGCGGCCGACGCCGCAATACTGCTCACCGATACAGCGTAGACACCGCGGCATGTCAGAATAGCGGCGTGTCTGAGACCTCGAATGCGAAGAAGCCCGGCTACGTCGACAACGGCTGGCCGCAGGCGAACGACGGCCATGCCGCCCACGCCGTGAACGAGCTGGCCGCCCCGGTGGTCGGCGCGATGTCGCCGTTCGGCGAGGTCGAGTTCCCGCAGGCGCACATCCCGTACGTGCACCCGTCGACCCGGATCAACCGCTGACCGGAGAGCTCTCCCACGTCGACGCGACGGGCGCCGCCCGCATGGTCGACGTGTCCGCCAAGGACGTGACCGCGCGCACCGCGGTCGCGGCCGGGACCTTTCGCACCACCGAGACCGTCATCGCGGCCATCGCCGACGGTGCGGTCCCCAAGGGCGACGTGCTCGCCACCGCCCGCATCGCGGGGATCATGGCGGTCAAGCGCACCGCTGACCTGATCCCGCTGTGCCACCCGCTGCCGATCTCGGGGGTCGTCGTCGACCTCGAGCCCTCGGGAGCGGAGATCACCGTCACCGCCACCGTGCGCTGCACCGGCCGGACGGGCGTCGAGATGGAGGCGCTCACCGCGGTATCGGTCGCCGGCCTGACCCTGCACGACATGGTCAAGGCCCTCGACCCGGCCGCGGTCATGACGGACATCCGCGTGCTCACCAAGGACGGCGGCAAGACCGGCCACTGGGAGAGATGATGACCGAACCACTCCGACCGTCCCGCGACCGCTGCGCCACCGTCGTGGTCGCCTCCACCCGCGCCGCCCTCGGCGAGCGCGCGGACACCACCGGCCCCCTCATCGCCGCCTGGCTCGGTGAGCGGGGCTTCGAGGTCTACGGCCCCGTCGTCGTGCCCGACGGCGAGGAGGTGGGCGCCGCCATCCGCTCCGCCGTCCGGCGCGGCGACGCCGTCGTGCTCACCACCGGCGGCACCGGGCTGACGCCCACCGACCGAACCCCGGAGGAGACCCGCGGCGCGCTGACCTTCGAGATCCCCGGCCTCGCCAACGCCATCCGCACGTCGGGCCTGCCGGACGTCCCGACGACCGTGCTCAGCCGCGGGCTCGCCGGCGTCGCGGGATCCTCGCTGGTCGTGAACCTGCCCGGGTCCAGCGGCGGCGTCCGCGACGGGCTGGCCGTGCTCGACGGGGTGCTGCTGCACGCGCTGGACCAGATCCGCGGCGGCGATCATGGTTGAGGTCGTCGTCGCGCAGGTCACCGAGGACCCCATCGACCTGCCCGCGCACGAGGCGGCGGTGACGAGAGCCGAGGCGGGTGCCGTCGTGGGTTTCGTCGGAGCCGTTCGCGATCACGACGGCGGGCGCGGTGTGACACGGCTGGAGTACTCGGCGCACCCCAGCGCCGGGCGGGTTCTCGCCGACGTCGTGCAGGCCGAGGCGGACGCCGCGCAGGGGGTGCGAGCGGTCGCCGTGTCGCACCGTGTGGGCCCACTGGCGATCGGCGACGCCGCGCTGGTGGTCGCCGTGTCGGCGGATCACCGCGCCGCCGCCTTCGCCACCTGCGCGCGGATCGTCGACGCCGTGAAAGAGGCGCTGCCCGTCTGGAAGCACCAACTGTTCCGGGACGGAACAGACGAGTGGGTCGGCAGCGCGTAGCCGCCGACCCACTCGATGCCGGTACGTCAGGAAGTGACCGGAACTACGCGCACGTGGTGACCTTCGTGGGGTTGCACGGGCGCGGAGTGAACAGGGGGACACCGAGGTGCCCGGGAACCACCGGGACGCCGAGCACGCCGTCGGGGATCGTGGCGCCCGGGTTCGCCGGACGCTGCGGGACGTTCGCCGTGGCGGGTACGACGGGCCGCACGGGCTTGACGCCCGAACTGGTGCCGGTCACGCCGACCCCGTCGATACCGCCGTTGTCGCCGGGCGCGAGCGGATGTCCGGGGCGGCCGATCACGCCGCCGATACCCGCGCCGGGAGCACCGACGGGAACGCCGCCGACACCCGCGATGGCCGGGCCACCCAGGCCGCCGGGGATGGAGGTGCCGACGCCGCGGGGCGCGACCGCACCCGTGACGGGCGCGACGGTGCCGGTGCCGGTGCCGGTGCCGCTAGGCGCAACCACGCCGGTGCCGCGCGGGGCGACCGCGCCGGTGCCGACGGGCACGACTGTGCCGACCGCGGGCGCGACGGCGCCCACGCCGATCGGCGCCACGGCGCCCGCTCCGTTGCCGTTGCCGCGCGGTGCGACCGGGTGGGTGCCCGTGGCGGGGACGACCGCGCCGGTCCCGGTGCCGACCCCGCCGAGCCCGGGAATGACGACCGCGCCGACGCCCGGAACGGTCACCGAGCCGGGCCGGGCGGGAGTACCCGCCGCGGGCTTCGCCGGGGCGGGCTTCGCGGCCGCGGGTGCCGCTGCGCCCGGGACGGGTGTCGGCACGGGGGTGGGGTTCGCGCACGGGCAGCCGGGCGCGGCGGAGACCGGAGCTGCGACGACGAGGCCCGCGGCGGCGATCAGAGCGCCGACAGCGACGATCTTGCCGGTGGCGCGTGCGGTGCGGGGGCGAGCAGTCATCCTGGCTCTCTTTCCTGGTGTGCTGTGCAGTCGCGGCTTTGCAGTCGCGAAATGTGATCCAGGAGAACCTAGCAGACGATGTGCGACTGCAAAACGTCACCTCCTCGTGATCGGGTCGGTGTGTCGCAGTTCACAGGATGAGGGCCGGCGCGGCAACGCCGAAGGGACCGACGGCGATGCCGTCGGTCCCTTCGGGGGAAGCGTGTGTGCGGAGCTCAGTAGCCCTTGGCCGCGGCCTGCTGCAGCATGGCGAGCACGGCCGGGTCGACCTGCTTGCCGCCGTTCTGGGCCTGCGCGATGACCTGCTGGACGTAAGCCGAGTTCGCGGTCTGGCCGGCGACGGGCTTCGCTGCCGGCTTCACCGCGGGCTTGGCGACCGGCTTCTGCGCCGCCGGGGTGGCGGGCTTGGCGACGGGCTTCTGCGCCGCCGGGGTCGCGGGCTTGGTGACCGGACGCGTGGTGTTCGAGGTGCTCGTCTCGGTGGGGGACACGGAGCGCGGGGTGGCGCTACCGAGGCCGCGGCCGCAGACGGGCCATGCGCCCTTGCCCTGGCCGGCGAGGACCTTCTCGCCGATCGCGATCTGCTGAGCGCGCGACGCCTGGTTGGCGGTGGGCGCGTACTGGGTGCCGCCGTAGGAGGCCCAGGTCGACGGGCTGAACTGGAGGCCGCCGTGGTATCCGTTGCCCGTGTTGATCGCCCAGTTGCCGCCCGACTCGCACGAGGCGACCTGGTCCCACTGGGAATCGGGCGCGGCGTTCGCGGCGGGAGCGGCGAGCGCGAGACCCGCGCCACCGAGCATCGCGCCGGCGGCGGCGATCTTGGCGGCGCTCAGGCTGGTGGTGGACTGCTTGCGGTGACGAGCGGTCATCGTGTGAAGTCATTCCCTCTCTACGCGCGTGCGAAGTTAGCTGTCGGGTTCGAGCGAGAGGCTGCTCGGCCATTGCTGGCTTGACCCCTAGGGCGTGTGCCCTGCGGCCGTGCGGCCGCGGTGGTTCCTCCGCCTTCGTCCAGGTGTAGATCGTGGTGCGTTCCCCGAAACGGACACTGGACGAAGCTCTGCGCTGCGACCGATCGGGTGGCCACTGCTGCGGCCCTCAGCGACGGTAACAGACCCCGGCCCGTGGCCCAACCGTTACCGGACCGTGATTTTGTGGAGTGTGATGGATGTCACGAGCCCGTGGCGGACGGATCAGCCGCCGGCGAAGGGCGGCAGCACGTCGAGCATCGACCCCGTCGCGGGCGCCTCGAGGTCGCGGACGGCGACCTCGTCGAGCAGGTAGCTGCAGCGCGTGAGCACGCGGCCCAGCTCGGGGTGGCGAGCGGCCAGGAGGTCGGCCACCTCGGCGACTGAGGCACCGTCGGGCAGGGGGACGGTCTCCTCGGAGACCCCCGCGGCCGCGCGGGCGGCGGCGAAGTAGCGGATCAGCACGTGTCAGCCACCGATCGCGCTCATCGTGCGGGTGGGCTGCAGGAAGGCCGGGTCGTCGATGCCGTGGCCGGCCTGCTTGCCGAGCATCGCCGCGGCCCACGCGTCACCGATCTCCTCATCGGAGGCGCCGCCGCGGAGCAGGGGTTTGAGGTCGGTCTCGTCGGTGGCGAACAGGCAGGTACGGATCTGGCCGTCGGCGGTGAGCCGGACGCGGTCGCAGTCGCCGCAGAAGGGGCGCGTCACGGACGCGATGACGCCCACCGTCGACGGTCCGCCGTCCACCAGGAAGCGCTCGGCCGGCGCACTGCCCCGGGGCTCGCCGGCCGGCGTGAGGGCGAACTCGCGACGCAGCTCGGCGAGGATGTGCTCGGCCGTGACCATCGTGGCCCGATCCCAGGTGTGGTCGGCGTCGAGCGGCATGTGCTCGATGATCCGCAGCTCGTAGCCCGCGTCGAGGCAGAGGCGAAGGAGCGGGCGCGCGTCCCGGAGGCGGCCGGGGCCCAGGACGGCGTTGACCTTGACCGGGGTGAGCCCGGCGGCCGCGGCGGCCCGCAGTCCGGCCAGGGCGTCGTCGAGGCGGTCGCGGCGGGTGACCCGGGCGTACTCCTCGCGGTCGACGGTGTCCAGGGAGACGTTGACGCGGTCCAGGCCGGCACCGGCGAGCTTCTCGGCGTGCCGGGCGAGGGAGAGTCCGTTCGTGGTCAGCGAGAGCTCCGGACGCGGCTCGAGCGCGGCGGCGTGCGCAACGATCCGGTCCAGGTCCGCCCGCAGCAGCGGCTCACCGCCGGTGAAGCGGACCTCGGTGATGCCCAGGTCGCGCACCGCGATGGTGATGAGCCGGTCGATCTCGGGCCCCGTCAGGACGTGCTCGCCGGCCAGCCACGGCAGGCCCTCGGCGGGCATGCAGTAGGTGCAGCGGAGGTTGCACCGATCGGTCAGCGAGACGCGCAGGTCGCGAGCCACGCGGCCGTACTTGTCGATGAGGGGTTTCACGTCGGCTACTCGCGGTCCTCGGCGCGGCCTCCCAGGATCACGGCGACCACGCCCACGAGGAAGCCGACCGGGGTCAGCGGGGTGAGTGCGTACACCCAGGTGGGTGCGGTGGTGCCGTGCGCGAGGAGGGGAGTGAGGAACAGGGCGGCGATCGCGATCAACCCGATCGCGAACAGCGCGATCGACACGGAGACGGCGACGGAAACGGACTTGCCCACAGGTCTAGACTAGTCGCAGTGCGTCTCGCAGTTCGCGGGGCGCGTTTTGTTGTTCTTTTCAGCGCAGAGCAGGTGACGAAGACATGCCTACCGGCAAGGTCAAGTGGTACGACACGGACAAGGGGTTCGGATTCCTCTCCCAGGAGGGCGGGGAGGACGTCTACGTCCGTTCGTCCGCGCTGCCCGACGGTGCCGACGGCCTCCGGCAGGGCCAGCGGGTCGAGTTCAGCATGGCCGCGGGGCGTCGCGGCCCGCAGGCGCTGACGGTGACCGTGCTCGAGCCCGCCCCCTCGGTCTCGCGCGGTGCAGGTGCGGGCGCGGCGGGTGCCGCGCGCGGCCGCCGGCCCGCGGCGAACCGTCGTCCCGCCGAGGAGCTGAACGTGCTCATCGAGGACATGATCCAGCTGCTCGACGCGGGCGTGCAGCCCGAGCTGCGCAAGGGCCGCTACCCCGACCGCAAGGCCGCCGAGCAGATCGCGAAGGTGCTGCGCGAGATCGCCCGGGAGCTCGACGCCTAGTTCCACGGGTCGACGGTCCGCGGGTCGACAGTCCGCGGGCTGGGGACGGCGCGGGCAGATCGGGTGCGGGAAGCCATCCGCACCCGATCTGCCCGAGCGCACCCGGCATGCCGGGTGCGACTGCGCGGAATGGGTGCGGGAGCTCATCCGCACCCGAAACGCCGGCCGGAGGTGCATCCGCACCCGAGACGCCGGGCCGGAGGTGCATCCGCACCCGAATCGCCCGGCCTCATCCCGAGTCGAGGAGCCCGTGCCGCCGCAGTGACGGTGTAAGAAGGGCGCGGAGGGCACCGTCGCGTTTGAGGACCGGCCAGCCGAACCTGATCACCTCGAAACCGGCCCGTTCGAACGCTTCCTGTCGCGTCTTCTCCCGCTCGAGGGCGTCGGCCTTCTCCTCGTCGGTGTCGCCGTACTTGCCCTTGCCGTCGAACTCGGCGATGAGAGCCTCGCCGAGGGTGAAGTCGGAGTAGTAGGTGGAGCCGTCGAGGTCGTAGCGGACCTGCAGATCCGGTGTCGGCAGACCCCACGCGAGCATCTGCATCCGCGCCCACGACTCGCCGGCGGACTCGCTCCTCTCCACGGACAGCGCAAGGGCCTTGCGCGCGATGTCGCAGCCGCGCCTGCGACCCATCCGTTCCCTGCACGCTTCGATCTCGGCGAGGGGAATCGGGTCCGGGTCCTCCGGTCGGGGATACCGCCGCACGAGCCGGATCGCGTCGAAGCCGATGACCGCGCGAACCAGGTTGCCGGTCATGGCACCGTCGAGCGAGGTCCGGGCGCGTGAGGTCGCGACGACCCCTGCCACCTCGACGACGTCCTCCGACGGGAGCGGCCGCGGGTGCAGGAAGACCTTGCCGCGGGTGCCGCCGCCCTGCGGCCGGTCCACGGTGATGTGCACCCGCGAACGGTCGGGCTCGAACCACGGAACGTCGTGCAGCGCGGCGGCGCTCTGGTGACTGGCGGCGCCGGCGCGTCGGCGCATGGTCGCAACGACCTTGAGTCGATACAGCTCCTCGGCGTCGCGCGGCTCGGCTTCGAGGTACGAACCCGGCGCGGGCCGGATCAGCGTCTGATTCCGCACCGCCTTGGTGATCTGGTTGCTGCTCCAGCCGATGGACCGCAGGTGCGCGCGCGGCATGATCTCCCCCATAGCGGCATTCAACCGTGGCCGACCCCGCCGGATCCGTCGGAGCAGCGGGTTATCCACAGGGCAAGAGGCTCATCCACAGCCCTCCCGCACCCGAAATGCGCGAGCGCACCCGGCGTGCCGGGTGCGACTGGGCAGAACGGGTGCGGGAGCTCATCCGCACCCGAAACGCCCGGCCGCAGGTGAATCCGCACCCGATCTGCCCGGTGATCGAGCGTCGACGCAGTGCCGGACCGACCAGCAGCAACCCGTGGCGACCCGGAGACTACGGCTGCGGGGCCGGGGCGAGGTCCTTCGGTGCGCTCTCGGGGAGGGTGTTGATGCCCCAGACGGCCTGGGCCTGCAGGTTGCCCTCGGGGTCCTGGATGGTCGACGGCACGCTGATGTCGACGGCGGCGAGGAGCAGATCGGGGGTCGACCTGAGCACCAGCGTGGCGTGCGTGGGCTGCAGGTGCGTGATCTGCTCCCGCTGCTCCCGCCCGGTGCGCGGGTCGACGCGCTGCACCGTGAGGAACCACGGGCGCTCGGTGATGTAGGTCGGCAGGGAGATCGTGATCGCCCGCCCGGGCTCGACGGGGATGGCGGTCGGCACCGTCGGCGCGTCGCAGACCCGCGGCGGACCGTCGACGCAGTACCCCATGGGCGACACCTCGACCAGCTTCGACCCGACGGTGGCGTGCAGCGCCGGGCGGGGGCGCGGCTCGGCGCGCTTGTCCAGCGCGGCGCTGATCGTGAACGCGAACAGCACGGCCGCTGCGACGACGAACACCACCCCGGCGATGAGGACGTTCCGGCTGGGCTTGATCATCGAGCGACCCCGTTCATCGTGGGTGGGTGTTCATCGTGGGCGGCACGTGTTCGGGGCGCTTGCCGCCGAAGTTCGGGACGAGCGAGCCGCCCCGATAGGTGAGGACCGTCTGCAGGGTGCCCACCACCATGATCGCGGCGACGGTGGCGAAGCCGATCCACAGCGTGGGCGGCAGCAGCACGCCCAGCGCGGCGCCGCCGACCCAGCCGAGCTGCAGCGCCGTCTCCGAACGGCCGAAGGCCGAGGCGCGGGACTCATCGGGCAGGTCGTCCTGGATCGACGCGTCGAGTGAGACCTTCCCCAACGCGGACACACCCGAGGCGATGAAGGTGACCGCGGAGACCACCACGATGTTGCCGAACACCGCCGCGACGATCGCGCCGACGGTGGCGGCGATCGTCGCCTGCACGACGATCCGCGCGGGCCGCGGCAGCTGTAGCCGGGCGCCGATGCCGTTGCCGATGAAGTTGCCGACGCCCGCGGCGGCGCCGACCGCGCCGATCATCGCGAGCGAGGCGAACGGATCGCCGCCGGACGCCGACTGCGCCTTGCTGTAGAAGGCGATGTAGAGGGTCAGGAAGCCGGTGAGGACGCGGATCGTGGTGTTGCCCCACAGCCCGGTTACGACGCTGCGGCCCAGCGGTACCCGCAGGTTCTTGAAGGCGGCGCCCAGCTTCGCCCGCCCGCCCTCGGTCGACTGCTGCGCCTCGCGCGCCATGGCGCCGGTGTAGGAGAGCGTGGTCGGGACCTCGCCGGAGGTGTTCTCTACCCGCTTGGGGATGCGCATGCACAGCACCGCGCCCGCCACCGCGAACACCATCAGCGCGTACATCCCGCCGGGGATGTGCAGCATCCGGCTGAGCCCGAACTCGGCGCCGGACGCGATCGCACCGCCGAGGCCCGTGCCCGCCACCAGCCCGAACAGGGTCAGCCGCGAGTTCACCCGGGCCAGGTCGATCGACGGTGGCAGCACCCGCGGCACTACCGCGGACTTGAGCACCGAGAACGATTTGCTCATCACCATCATCGCGAGCGCGCAGGGATAGAGGACCCAGGGATCGAAGTTCACGGTGTTCGCGACCGGGTCGTACGAGCAGTTCGTGATGAGCAGCACCGCGAGCCCGACGCGGATCCCGAAGGACGCCGCGAGCGCCACCCGCCGGCCGTGCTGGATGCGGTCGAGCAGCGGCCCCATGAACGGCGCGATGATCGCGAAGGGCGCGATGTTGACCAGCAGGTAGAGCGCGACCTTCGACTTCGACTCGGCCTGCGCCGCCGCGAAGAAGAGGGTGTTCGCCAGCGCGACCATCATCGCGGCGTCGACGGCGTTGTTGAGGATCACCGGGTAGGTGAGCGCGGTCAGACCGGACTTGTCGGCACCGTCGGCGGTGGTGGCCCGGTGCCACTTCGCGATCCCGGCCTCGGTGATCTCGCGCCCGCGCATCGCCGCCACCCGGGTGACGGTGATCTTGCGCGGCATCCGCCGCTGCTCGTCCTCGGCCGCGCGCCGCTCGGACGGCGTCGGGGTGTCCTCGAGGGGAGGGAGGTGGTGGTTGGAGACGTACTGCGGGCGGTGCGGTTCCCCGTTCGACGGTGCCCCCTGCCGCGGCGCGCGCGGACCCTGCGTCCCGGCGTTCGACGGTGCGCCCTGCCGCGGCGCGCGCGGACCCTGCGTCCCGGCGTTCGACGGTGCGCCCTGCCGCGGCGACTGCCCGCTGTGCGCACGCGGGACCGACCCCGGACGGCGCCGGGGCTCGTCGGGGGGATACTGCTGCTGCCCCGGATGACCGCTCACGCGGACCATTGTTCCGCATCGGCGACGGCGCCGCCGACACCGGTGGTTCGCCGCCCGCGTGCACCGGCGATCCCGGCGTCCGGCACAATCGTGAGGGTGAGTTCCGCATTGCAGTCAGCCGCCGCGGTCGACCTCGCGCGCGCCGTACTGGAAGCCGAGGAGGGCGCTCCGGTGGGTGCGCACGTGGCCATGGTCGTCGAGGACGAGTTCGCCGTGGCCCACTACTTCGAGGCGAACCTGCCCGCGTACCGCGGCTGGCAGTGGTGCGCCGTCATCGCCGCCACGCCCGGCGGCGAGCTGACGGTGTCCGAGACGGCGTTGCTGCCCGGCCCCGACTCGCTAACCGCGCCCGAGTGGGTGCCGTGGGATCAGCGGGTGCGTGCGGGCGACCTGGCACCGGGTGATGTGCTCCCGCCCCGCGCGGGCGACGAGCGGATCGAGCCAGGCCACGCCCTGTCCGGCGACCCCGCGATCGACGAGGTGGCCGGCGAGATCGGCGTGAACCTCGAGCGGGTGATGTCCCGGTTCGGGCGCCTCGACGCGGCCGAGCGCTGGCTGGCCGGCGACTTCGGTCCGGAGTCCGAGATGGCCCGCTCCACCCGGTACCACTGCGGCGACTGCGCCTTCTTCCTGCCACTCGCGGGCGTGCTCGGCGCGGCGTTCGGCGCGTGCGGCAACGAGTACTCGGCCGACGGGCACGTCGTGCACGCGCATTACGGGTGCGGCGCGCACTCGTCGGTGCCGGCACCGTCGGGCCAGGGGAGCCCGGCGTACGAGCCCTACGACGACGGCGCGGTGGAGAAGGTCCCTGTCGAACAGGGCTGAGCGGGACCCCTTCGGGACCGCCGCGCTGCGCCGCGCGACCCTCGCCGCCTGGCGCGATTCGCCCACCCGCGCGGCCGAGGACCTCGCCGCCGAGCGGGACCTGGTCACCGTCGGCTACCGCGACCGCGTCGCCGTCGAGCTGGCGCAGAACGCCGCCGACGCCGCCACCGCCGCCGGGATCCCCGGCGAGCTGGCCGTCTGGGCCGAGCTCGACGGGGTGCACGTCGCCAACACCGGCGCACCGCTGTCGAAGTCCGGGGTCGCCTCGCTCGCCGCCCTGCGCGTCTCGCCGAAGGCCGACGGTGCCTCCGTCGGCAGGTTCGGGGTCGGCTTCGCCGCCGTCCTGACGGTGAGCGACCAGGTCGAGATCCGGTCGACGGGCGGCGGGATCGTCTTCTCCGCGGAGCGCTCCCGCGCGGATTCCGGCCTCGACGAGGTCGCCGCGATGCGCCTGCCGTACCCGGTCGCCACGCCGCCGTGCGCGGGTTTCGCGACCGAGGTCGTGCTGGTCGGCGCGGACCCCGCGCTGCTCGGCGAGTTCGCCGACCAGGCCGCGGACCTGCTGCTGGACCTGCCCGCGCTCGTGGCGGTCACCGTCGGCGACGAGCGGTTCGAGACCCCCGACCTCGTCACCGGGCACGGGCCGCACGCGCGCTGGGTGATCGGCGCCGACGCGCGGTTCCTGCACGCGCCCACGCGCACCGACGAGCCGCTGACCCTGCCCGTGCGGGTCATCGCCGACCTGCCCACCACGCCCGACCGGCGCCGCCTGCACCCCGACGCGGACGTCGCGCTCGCCGCCCACGGCTACGCCGCCTTCGTCGCCGCGCAGCCCGACCCGATGCCGCTGCTGCCGCCGCGCCGGCCGCCGGCCGGCCCCGTCGACGCCCTGCTGCGGGAGGCGGCCGAGGACGAGCTGCGCGGGCACGCCTGGGTCCCCGGGCCCGACGGTGCGCGGTTGCGCCCGGACCGCGCCGCGGTGCTGCCGGGGCTCACCGACGAGCTGTTCGCGCTGCTCGCCGAGACCCTGCCGCTGGTGCCGGCGGCGTTCTCGTCGGCGCCCGACGCGGCGCGGCTGATCGCGCTCGGTGCGCGCGAGCTGACCGCCGCCGACCTCGCCGACGCCGTGCCCCGCGATCGCGAACCCGCCTGGTACGCAGGGCTGTACGCCGCGTTCGACGCGGCCCGCCTGTCCGCGGATGACCTCGGCGCGCTGCCGGTCCCGCTCGCCGACGGCCGGGTCGTGACCGGTGCGCGCGGCGCGGCGCTCGTCGCGGGCGACGCCGATGCGCTCGCCCTCGTCACCTGGGCCCGCGTCGTGCACCCCGCCGCGCAGCACCCGCTGCTGGAGCGGGCCGGTGCCCGCCGCCTCGCCGCGGCGGACCTGCTCGGCGATCCCGCGCTCCGCGAGGAGGTCGGCCGGATCGACTGGGACGCGGGGCCCGCCGGCGAGGACGTCGAGCTCACCGAGGCCGTGCTGGGCCTGCTGGGGGAGGGCGGCACCGTCGGGCCCGGGTGGCTGGGCGCGCTGCCGGTCCCGGGCGATGACGGTGCGCTGTACCCCGCGGACGAGCTCCTGGCCACCGGGGCGCCGCTGCGGGCCGCGCTCGGGGTGGATCATCCGTACGGCACCGTCGAGCCGGACTTCGAGGCGCGGCACCCCGCCGCGGCGTTGCGGGCGATCGGGGTGGGTTGGTCCTTCGGCGTGCTCCGGGAGGCGCTGCCGACGGAGCCGGAGCGGAGCCTCGACGGCGCCGAGGACTGGTGGGCGCACCTGCCCGGCGAGCCGGACGAGCTGGTCGCGGTGCGCGACCTGGACCTGGTGGAGCACTGGGACCCCGCGCTGGCGCTGATCGCGGAACTGCCGGGCGTGCTGGACGATCCGGACGGCTACACGGCGTGGTGGCTGCGCACGCGCACTGCACTGGGAAGGCTGCGCTCGCCCGACGACGACACCTTCGCCGGCCTGCTGGACCCGTGCATCCATCCCGACGCGGGGCGCCTGCGCACCGCCCTGTTCACCGCGGTGCGCGGCGCGGCGGACGCGCAGGTCCTCGCCGACGCGCTGGCCGACCCGGACCGGTCGCCGACCCCCGCGGTGGTGGCCGCGGCACACCGGGCGATCGCGGGACATCGCCTGGCGCGGTTGCCCGCCCGGGTCCGGGGCGCCGACGGCGCGATCCTCGACGCGGACATCGCTGCCGTGCTCGACGTGCCGCACGCGCGGTTCACCGCCGACGGACTGGTGTTCGGCGGGCTCGACGTGGCCGCGGACCTCGCGGACACCCTCGACCTGCCGCTGGCGAGCGCGGAGCCGATCGAGATCGTCAGCGGCGGTGACCGGTTCGTGCGCGGTGCGCATCCCGGGGTGACCCTGGCGCAGGCCATCGGCGAGCTGCCGGACGCGCCGGAGACGGAGATCCACGACGAGCTGATCGTGCGGGTGGCCGCCGGGGAGCGGCGGGTGCCGTACGTCCTCGTCGGGGGTGTCCTGCACGTACAGTCGGGGCGATGGTGATGCGGGACGGTGCCTGGCCCAATCCGGTCGACGGGGCGGTGCTCGACTGGGTCGTGTCGATCCGGACCGAGGCGCTGACGGCGGTGGTCCGCGCGATCACGACGGTGGGCAACACGATCCCGATGTTCGCGATCGCGATCGTGGGGTTCCTCTTCCTCCTCTACCGGGGCCGGATCGGGTGGGCGCTGTACTGCGGCCTGACCTCGCTGTCGGGGCTCTTCCTCATGATCGCGGTCAAGAACGCCCTCGGTCGGGAGCGCCCGCCGATCCCGCCGCGGCTGCTCCAGATCGACAGTCTCAGTTTCCCGTCCGGGCACGCGCTGAACTCGATGGTGGTGCTCATGACCCTCGCGGTGGCCGCCCACGCCCTCACGGGCCGGCGATGGCCGCTCGCCGCCGCTCTCGTGGGCTCGATCGCGATCGGCCTGAGCAGGGTGTACCTGGCGGCGCACTGGCTGACGGATGTGCTGGCCGGCTGGGCGATCGGGTTGGTGGTGGTGGCGCTGGGGTTCGCGGTGCGGGCGGCGGTGCTGCGCCGGATCAGACCAGCCCGCGCTGCGCCCCTCGATCGCCGCGGAGGGCCGCCCGGCGCTGCAGGGTGAGCACCGTCGCGCCGAGAACCCCGACCCCGACGCCGCACGCGCACACGACCCAGGCCGCGCCGAAGGTGTTCCGGGCGAGCAGCGTGACGGCGAAGAATGCCGCGAACAAGACCGTTCCGGCGATCACGACCGGGCGAGGTTCGGTGAGAGTGCGGGGAAGTTCGGGGGTTTTGGTGCCGCGGTCGGGATCGCTTCCTTGAAGGTTCACGGGCTCTCCCGGGGTTCGTGCGCGGAAAACATTCTGACGGATGTAGTCTAGCGCCGTGACTGACAATGACGATCGGCTGGCCGGCGAACTCGCGCTGGCCACCGTGCGGTTCGCCCGCCACTTGCGTGGCCGGCGGCGTGATTCGCTCGTCTCCCTGACGCAGCTGTCCGCGCTCAACGCCCTTTCCAATGACGGGCCGCTCACGCCCGGCCAACTCGCGGCCCGGGAGCGGGTGCAGCCGCCGTCGATGACGCGGGTCATCGCCTCCCTCGCGGACCTGGGGCTGGTCCGGCGGGCGCCGCACCCCACGGACGGGCGTCAGGTGATCGTCAGCCTCTCGGACGAGGGCGAACAGGTCATCACGGGCGAGGCCGCGGCGCGCGAGGCGTGGCTGCGCGGCAAGCTCGCGGACCTCACCGCGGAGCAGCGGTCCACGCTGAACGGCGCCGTGGACATTCTCAACGGACTCATTGCGGCCGAGGAGAAGTAAGGCGGATTCACCCGGTTTCATCATCAGGCCCTATCGGATTGATTCCGATAGGGCCGTTCCTTTTCTCGGACAATTCCCCTATTCATGGGATGAATTCTCGGCGGGTTAGAACGACGTGCCGAGTTCCGGTTGCCGGGAGGTCGAGAAAACCCGCAGCGCGGTGCTTTCTCCGGCGAACCGTCCGGCGCGGGCCAGTGTGCTCGGCGCCGTCGCACCCAGGTACAGGCCGGCCAGGGTGGGCCCGGTCATCGAGACCGACGGTGCCTCCGCCGTCGCCCGGCAGCGCGCCGTGCCGCCGGAGACGGTGAGCCGGTACGGGGTTCCGTCGACCGCGAGCACGAGGTCGCCGTCGCTCTCGTAGGTGCGGGCCTCGAGCGCCGCGGGCACGTCCAGGAACTTCAGCCACAGCCGGTCCTTGCGGTCGGTGGTCTTCACCGACCGCGGGTCGATGAGCATCTCGCGGAGCGGATGGTCCGAGGGCAGGTCGGCGGTCACCTCGTCGAAGATGTCGAGTCCCAACACCGTCTGCCAGAGGTCTGCGGCCGCGTCGTCGGTCAGCGCCTTGACGTCGTCGAGCTGGGCCCGATCCTTCTCGTCCACCCGGTAGGTCACGAAGCCGTCGGGGTGCAGCAGGTACCGGCGGGCCGATCCGCCCCAGCGCGCCCACTCGGGGTCCGCGTGGAACAGCTCCCAGAACTGCTCCGCCGAGACGGATCCCGGGGTCGCGGCGTGCCAGCGGCGGTACAGCTCCTCGACGCGTTCGCGGGCCGCGTCGGCTTCGACCGCGCGGGAGCGCAGCGGACCGGGGAGCGGATCGCGCAGGCGCGCGGTGCGGCGCGCGATCGTCACCTCGTCGATCACGGTCGCGACGCCGTAGCCGAACCGCTCGTAGATCGTGCCCTCGCTGGCCGTGAGGACCGCCACGGCGGCGCCCTCGGCGCGGTAGCGGGCGTGCAGCTCGTCGAGCATGCTCCGTAGCACGCCGAGCCGACGATGGCTGGGCGCCACCGACACCCAGGTGACGCCCGGCGCGTCCAGCTGCGCCCCGCCGGGCACCGTCAGGGTCAGCGCGAAGGAGCCCGCGACGCCGACGAGGGCACCGTCGGAGCTCTCCCGTGCGACGACGAACCGGTCGAGGTCGAGCGTGCGCCGGAGCAGCGGGCGCGCCTCCAGTTCGAAGGGGGAGCCGAAGGCGCGCACGTCCTGCGCGAACATCTCCGGCCAGTCGGCCTCGACGGCGGTACGGATCTCGATCACGTGGCCCGATACTAGGGTGGTGGTGTGCAGGCGCAACCGATTTATCCGATTCACGACGCGGATGACCCGCGGCTGAACGACTTCCGCGACCTGTCGGCGGCGGACAAGCGTCCGGACGTGGCGCGCCCGGCGCAAGGAGCGGAGCGAGCGGGCCGATCGGAGCCGGTGGTGCTCGCCGAGGGGGTGCCCGTGGTGGAGCGGATGCTGGCGTCGCGGTTCGTACCGCACGCGATCATGGGCGTCGAGTCCAAGCTCGCGCGCCTCGACGGCGTCGCGCCGGAGGTGCCGCGCTACCTCGTGACCGCCGACCTCATGGCGCGGGTCGTGGGCTTCCACCTCAATCGCGGCGTGCTCGCCGCGGCGCGGCGACCCGAGCCGCTCGCGGCGGCGGACCTCCTGGCCGGGGCGCGCACCGTCGTCGTGCTCGAGGGCGTGAACGACCACGAGAACCTGGGGGCGATCTTCCGCAACGGCGCCGGCCTGAGCGCCGACGCCGTGCTGTTCGGTCCCCGCTGCTCGGACCCGCTGTACCGGCGCGCGGTGCGGGTGTCGATGGGGCACGTGCTGCTGGTGCCCTTCGCGCACCTGCCCGTGGACGGATGGCCCGCCGCCGGCCTGTCACTCCTGACGCGGCACGGGTTCCGGACGGTGGCGCTCACCCCGTCGGGGGAGACGACGGTGGCCGGGGCGGTCGCCGGTGCCCCGGACCGGATGGCGTACCTCGTGGGCGCCGAGGGGCCCGGCCTCACGCCGGAGACGATGTCCGCGGCCGACGTCCGCGCCCGGATCCCGATGTCGCGCGGCACCGACTCGCTCAACGTCGCGACGGCCGCCGCCGTGGCCCTCTACGAGCGCGCCCGCACGTGAGCACGCCCCGGTCGTTCCCGCCGCGGTATCCGCCGTGGTTCACCGGGGTCGCGGTCGCGACGCTGGTGGCGCTGGTCGCGGGTGGGGTGTTCTCCGGGCTGTTCGTGGCGGTGATGATCGTGAACCGGTGGCTGGGGCTGTTCCTCCTCGCGCTCGGGACCGCGGGCGCGGTGCCGGTGCTGACGGCGTACCGTCGGCGCCCGGTGACGCGATGGTTCTGCGCGGGGTTCGCCGGTGCGCTCGTCCTCGCCTGGTGTGCGGCGGCCGGAGCGTTGACGAGCGGGCTGGCCTGAGATCCGACCAGAAACTTAGGACTACTATCAGACGGGTGCCGAGTGTCTTCGTCTCCCTGACAGCGAGGAACTACCGGCTCTGGGCGGGCGGCCAGGCGGTGAGCCTGACCGGGACCTGGATGCAGCGCGTCGCCGAGGACTGGCTGGTACTGGACCTCGCGCACGGCCGCGGCTGGGTGCTGGGTGTGGTCATGGCGCTGCAGTTCGGGCCCACGTTGTTCCTGTCGGCCTGGGCGGGGTTGCTCGCGGATCGGTACGACAAGCGCCGCATGCTCATGGTCACGCAGACCGCGGCGGCACTGTGCGCGGCGGCATTGGCGGTGCTGACGCTGACCGGCGTGGTCGAACTCTGGCACGTGCTGCTGCTCGCCTTCGTCTTCGGCTGCAACGCCGCGATCGCGGGGCCCGTCCGGCAGGCCTTCACGATCGAGATGGTCGGTCCGGAGCTGCTGCCCAACGCGATCGGCCTGAACTCCATGGTGTTCAACGCCGCCCGGATCGTGGGGCCCGCGATCGCCGGCCTGCTCATCGCGGGCGTCGGCACCGGCTGGGTGTTCGCCGTGAACGCGGTGTTCACCGGGGCGATCGTGGTGGCGCTGGTCGCGATGCGGCCGGGCGAGCTGTTCCCGTCACCACCGGTGGAGCGGGCCAAGGGGCAGTTGCGGGCCGGGTTCGCCTACGTGCGGCGCCGCCGCGAACTGGTGCTGGTACTGATCGCGGTGTTCTTCGTCTCGACCTTCGGCATCAACTTCCCGCTGGCGCTGTCGCTGCTGGCGCGGCAGGGGTTCGGGCTGGGTGCCGACGCCTACGGGCTGTTGTCGACGATGCTCGCCGTCGGCACGCTCGGCGGCGCACTGCTGGCCGCTCGCCGGACGGGGATCGCCTCGTTGCGCACGGCCCTGGTCGGCGGGTGCGCCTTCGGCGTGGTGCAGATCGTGGCCGGGGTGACGCCGTGGTTCTGGGCGGTGGCGGTGCTGTTGGTGGCGGTCGGGCTGCTGCAGATGTCGTTCACCACTTCCGCGATGAGCATCATGCAGTTGTCCGTGGATCCCGAGTTCCGCGGCCGGGTGATGGGCATCTACATGCTGGCCTTCCTCGGCGGTACGCCCCTGGGGGCGCCGCTGCTCGGCGCCATCGCCGATGCCACGACGCCCGCCGCGCCGCTCCTGGTGGGCGGGGTGATCTCCGCGGTCACCTGCGCGCTGTGCGGCGGGTACGCGCTGCGACGGTCCGCGCCCGCGCCCGCCGCCGCGGAGGCGCCGGGGAAGGTGTAGTCGGTCGGAACAGCCATGCGTCGTGCGCATGCTTCCTGTTTCCGCAGGTCAAAGGGCTGTTTCGGTCGGAGGGATATGCGTGAACCGTATACCCGTGGGTTTCGAGGCGCCGTGAGTGCCGGCCTCGCCAGTCGGTGAGAGATCTCGCTGCGTCGATCACAGCGACCGGGTTCGCAGACCGCGCGCATCAACAGGTATGCCGGGTGGGGTGATCCCTGGAGCAGCGGGCATTTCGGGTGCGGATGCGCTGCCGCACCCGTTTCGCGCGGTCGCACCCTGCATGCCGGGTGCGCTGGCGCGTTTCGGGTGCGGATGGCTTCCCGCACCCGTTCTGCCCGGTCGCCTGGGCGCAATTCGGGTGCGAGTGCGGTAGTCGGCGGCTGTGAATACGCGGCTGAGAGGAACAGGCGACCGGGTCTGGTCTCCTCTTGAGCTGAGCCGTGGATTCACGGTGCGAACCACTGATCACTGGCTCAGATGAGAACGTGAACGAGCCGTTGATCCTCGGGGGCGAGGACGGGCCGGATCTTCCTGTCCAGGGTGACCAGTACGCCGGAATGCCGAGCTACGAGGTTCACGAGGTGCAGATCGGTGACCTGCTTGTGGCCGGCGAGACCCACGAGGTCGATGGCCGCCTCGGCGAGTGACGAGTCGTCCGGGATGAATTCGGCGCGGGTGTCCGCACGGAGGGAGCCGAGTGACGCGATCGCCTGCGGCGCGGTGACCTCGGTCCCCATGACGGCCGGGTTCATCGCCATGCGCACGAGCCCGGCCTCGGTGATCGGCGTGGTGGCGAAGCGGGCGGTGGACGCGAACCAGTCGCCCGCCAGGTCGTGATACGCGTGGTTCGTGCTGAGGAGCGCTACTAGCACGTTGATGTCCGGCAGGTCGAACTCACTCATCGAGCATCGCATCCTCGACCATGTCGTTGGTGATGACGTGGCCGGGTGCCGTGGGCAGCAGGATGAGACCGCGGTCAGTGGGGCGCCCGGGCGACTGTGTGGTGTCGATCCCGAGTGCGGCCAGGTAGGAGACCGCTTCCCCGATGCTCTTGTTCAGGCCCGCGTTCACCCGCGCACGCGCCGCTGCGAGAACCCGGGGGCTGATGTCGAGAGTTGTCCTCATGCCCTCAGGGTACGCGCATCACGCTTCACGCATCGGCGACAATTGACCAGGAACTGGTCGCACAGTGAGCGACCCTGGCAGGATCTGATTGTGCATATTGGCGGCACGGGCATTGTGTGGTATCGCGAGATTTTCGCTTGGGCCGACTTGTGACACCAGATTGACGAGCGGGTGACCGATTTCAGGCCAGGCGAGCGCGAACATCTTGTAGCAGTCCCGGGGGAACCCAACCCTTGAGAATGTCATCGCTCCCGGCCGGAAGGTTCGGGAGACGGATGGGGTCTCGAAACTGATTAGATACTCGAATCCGACAGCTTCGATGAACCCGCCGAGAATCTCGCTTCAGGCGCTGGCGAGGCGAAGGCGAACGGATCTCGGAACTGTTGGTCGGTCCGGGTCTTGGTTGCGTAGGATGTATAGCCCCCATGTCGGTGGCCGCGGCGCGCCGCGCCAGAGTATCTCGGCGAGCTGAGCACTCGTCACTCCTAGACGGAACCGATAAGCAGGGCGTCCGTCGACTTCCATTGCGGTGGATTCGATCGCACCCCACAGAACTTTTAAGAGCCACAGCTCGAACAATGAGCCGCTAACCAGCGTAAATGTGCGGCGGAACGTACCTCGATCATCCGGTCCGAGGTAAGGAAAGATATCGATGTGATCGTCGAGTGGGTATGTAAAGAGCTGTGATGCCATCTCATCTAACGGAGACAGTGCATTATTATGACGACGGCAAAGCATTTTGCGAGACAGGGATGATCGTCCAATTGTCTTGCTCTTCTGATCACCTCCCTGTCATTGTGCCCCCTCGACAATCACTACTTTTCCGTCGTTGGATATCGATTCGAGAATGTCGTCGGTGATGAAGTGCTCGCGCGTCAGCTCTGCATCGCAATCGCGACTACTGCGTGCGTAGCATCCTGGGTTCTCATAACCCGTCCGCGGTCCCGAAAGTAGAGGGCCTGGGTGTTGGGCCATCCATGAGTGGTCGGTAGCTTGGTGACAGCTGGACGCCCTTCTGTATGACCCGCATGGGCACAGTGAATCGGGCCACGGGCCGTACCACTTGCTATCGGCCACCTCTTCGATCCGCAAGATTGAGGGCTTCAGTGGTCGGAGGCTCATAGCGATCTCCGTCAGAAGCCGAAGAAGCTGCGGACCTTGCCCCGGTCGTCCCGGCCCGCGTCCCGGGCCTGCTCGACGGGAGGTGGGGGCGCACCGTCGGGCCCGGAGACCTGGGCCTGGTGCGGTGCGGGAGCGGGGATCTCGGACGCCAGCACGAAGTCGACGACCTGGACTCGCGCGGGGTCGAGGTCGGTGGCGGCGAGGGGATGCGTGTAGCGGAAGCCGAGGATCTCCCGGTTGGCCTGCTCCGCGAACTCCATCGGGTGGAAGGGCAGAGCGCGCGGGTCGGGGGTCACGCCCTCGGCGTAGGTGAGCGGATGCGCGCCGGCCCAGAACGGCCCTTCGAACAGCTCGGGCAGACCCTCGTCCTCGAGAATGTCCACGGGATGGGCGGAGAAGGCGCGCTTCGGCGCACCGTCGGCGCGCAGGGCGAACCCGCCGACGGCCCGTTCCGGGTCCGTGATCAGCAGGAACGCGCGATGCGCGGGCAGCAGGTTCCACCAGTACTCGTCGAGGGCGGACGGTCGGTCCACGCGGAGGCTCTCGTGCGTGACGACGGTCAGCCCGCCCCAGGCGGCCACGTACACGTGACCGGGCAGTGGGTCGGCGGCGCGGGCAAGCGACTCCGGCCGGCCGGCGACGGGGCCGCCCAGCACCTGCTCGGCGATCGCGCGGGACGCGGCCTCGTCGGGCCGTCCGGCGATCGCCAGGATGCCCTTCGGCTCGGCCACGTCGATGAACCAGAGCGTCGCAGCTGTAGCGCCCACGACCTAGCCGTTCTTCCCGCCGCGGACCCCGAGCAGCACGTCCTCCCAGGACGGCATCTCGGGATGACGGCGCCCGTGCTGGCCCACCGCGGCCGCGGGGGCCTGGACCGGACGCTCGGAGCGCTCCTCGACCACGCCCTCGACGACCGGACCGCGTGCGCCGGGCACGGCCCGCAGGGGCTCGTCGACCGATCGATCGATGCTTCGGAGTCCTTGCCGCGCATCGGGATCGAGCAGGCCGCGGGCGGTGTCGTCGATGGGGCTCGCGGTCCCGCCGTGGGCGCCGGGCGCGTACCGGAAGTGCGCCTGGTTGCGGGACTTGCCGACGCTCCAGCTGATCGCGACGACCCACCGGTTGTCGGCGCCCTTGAAGGCGTCCCACTCGGTGGTGTCGGCGTGACCGCGCTCGGCCAGGGCCGTGCGGGTCACGTCGGCGAGGGTGGCGTGCATCGGGCCGTCGCCGCGCACGGGATGGGCCAGCTGCGCCATCTCCGCCGCGCGGGAGCGCTCCAATAGCACCGGACCGGCGAACCGCTTGATCCGGTGGTTCGGGGCGCCGGTCAGCTCGGCGATCTCCTCGACGGTGGCGCCCGCCCGGATGCGGGCCTGGATCTCCCGCGGCGACAGGTCGGCGCCCAGCTCGAGCTCCGTCTGCCCGCCCGTCATCTCGCCGTTCACAGCCGCCTTCAGGGTGTCGTCGATCGGCAGGCGGAAACGTCCCGCGGGGCCCTCGCAGACCACCGACGTCCCGTCGTCGTCCACTCCCGTGACCCGCAACTCCTGCATGAATTCAGGGTAGGTTATCGAATCGTTACGCGCCCGTAGACACGCGCTCCACCACGAAATCGATGCACTTCGTCAGGGCGGTCACGTCGTCGGGGTCGATCGCCGGGAACATGCCGATGCGCAGCTGGTTGCGGCCCAGCTTGCGGTACGGCTCGGTGTCGACGATGCCGTTCTCGCGCAGCGTCTTCGCGACGGCGGCCGCGTCGATCTTCTCGTCGAAGTCGATGGTGCCGACCACCTGGCTGCGCAGCGCGGGATCCGCGACGAAGGGCGTGGCGAACTCGCTGGCCTCGGCCCACTGGTAGAGCCGGTCGCTGGAGTCCTTGGTGCGCGAGACGGCCCAGTCCAGGCCGCCGCCCGAGTTGATCCACTCGATCTGGTTCGCGAACAGCAGCAGCGTCGCCAGCGCGGGGGTGTTGTAGGTCTGGTTCTTGCTCGAGTTGTCCACCGCGATGGGCAGCGACAGGAACTCGGGCGTGTAGCGGCCCGAGGCCTTGATCTCCTCGACGCGCTCCAGCGCCTTCGGGCTCATCAGCGCGACCCAGAGGCCACCGTCGGCGGCGAAGCACTTCTGCGGCGCGAAGTAGTAGACGTCGGTGTCGGCGACGTTCACCGGCAGGCCGCCGGCGCCCGACGTGGCGTCGATGGCGATGAGCGCGTTCTCGCTGCCGGCGAGGCGGCTGACCGGCACCGCGACGCCCGTCGAGGTCTCGTTGTGGGCCCAGCCGATGAGGTCGACGGTGCCGTCCGCGACCAGTTCGGGAGCCGAGCCGGGGTCGCTCGAGACGACGATCGGATCGCCGATGAACGGGTTGCCCTTGGCGACGCTCGCGAACTTGTTGGAGAACTCGCCGTAGGTGAAGTGCTGGCTGCGCTCGCGGATCAGGCCGAAGGCCGCTGCGTCCCAGAAGGCGGTGGTGCCGCCGTTGCCGAGCACCACCTCGTAGCCCTCGGGGAGGGAGAAGAGATCCTTCAGCCCCTCACGCACGCGGCCGACGACGTTCTTCACGGGAGCCTGACGGTGGCTGGTGCCGAACACCGACGCACCCGTATCGACGAGCGACTGCAGCTGCTCGGGGCGGACCTTGGACGGGCCGCAGCCGAAGCGGCCGTCGACGGGCTTGAGCGCGGCGGGAATCTCGATCGTCATGCCCTAAATCCTAATGGTGTCCCAACCGGGCACGTCCTCCGGCTGCCGCGGACCCTGGCCGATGTACTGCGCGGACGGGCGGATCAGCTTGGCCGCACGCTTCTGCTCCAGGATGTGGGCGCACCACCCGGCCGTGCGGGCGCAGGTGAACATCGCGGGCATCATCCGCACCGGCACACCCGCGTAGTCCAGCACGACAGCCGCCCAGAACTCGACATTGGTCGAGATCGCGCGGTCGGGCCTGCGCTCGGCGAACAGCGCGTTCGCCTCCCGCTCGAGGGCCGCGGCCGCCTCGTAGCGCGGCGCGTTCAGGCTGCGTGCGACGGTCCGCAGCACGTCGGCCCGAGGGTCCTCGGCGCGGTACACGCGGTGCCCGAAGCCCATGATCCGCTCGCCGCGGTCCAGCCGATCGGTGACGGACCGGCGGGGGTCCCCGGTCCGCTCCACCTCGTCGAGCATCGGGAGCACGCGCGACGGTGCGCCGCCGTGCAGCGGGCCCGACAGGGCGCCGACCGCACCCGAGAGCGCCGTCGAGACGTCGGCCCCCGTCGACGCGATGACCCGCGCGGTGAGCGTGGACGTGTTGAGGCCGTGCTCGGCCGCCGTGACGAAGTAGGCGTCGATGGCGCGCACGTGGTCCGGGTCGGGCTCGCCCTGCCACCGGGTCATGAACCGGTGCGTGACGGTGGGCGACTGATCGATGATCCGCTGCGGCACCGCGGGCCGCTCCAGGCCGCGCGCCGACTGCGCGACGAAGCTCAGCGTGGTGACCGACGCCCGCGCGAGATTCTCCCGCGCTGTCGCGTCGTCGATGTCGAGCAGCGGCTCGTACCCCCACAACGGTCCGAGGATCGCGAGGCCGGCCTGCGCGTCCACCCGGACATCGCCGCTGTGGATCGGCAGGGGGAAGGGCTCGGCCGCGGGCAGCGGGTTGCCGAACTCCCCGTCCACCAGCAGGCCCCACACCTCGGCGTAGGTGACCTGGTTGCGCACCAGGTCGGCCACGTCGACGCCCCGGTACCGCAGCACCCCGCCCTGCTTGTCCGGCTCCGCGATCTCCGTGGAGAACGCGACGACGCCCTCCAGTCCGCCGGGAATCTCAGTCATGCGCCTAACCTTAGTGGCGTGGACCTCACGGCGATGCGCGAGAAGTACGACGGCGACTCCTTCGACCTGCAGCCCGAGGATCTCGCAGCCGGGTGGGTGCCGCTGTGGCGGGCATGGTTCGACGAGGCGGTGGCCGCGCAGGCGCCCGAGCCCAACGCGATGGTGCTGGCCACCGTCGACGCCACCGGGCTCCCGGCCACCCGGACCGTCCTGTGCAAGGGGCTCGACGAGCGCGGCGTCGTCTTCTACACCAACTACGGGTCGGACAAGGCTCGTGCTTTGGAGGCGAATCCCGTGGCGGCCGTGACCTTCCCGTGGATCGCGATCCACCGGCAGGTGCACGTCCGCGGGTCCGTCACCAAGGTGCTCCCGGAGGAGACCGCCGCCTACTGGGCGGAGCGGCCCCGGGGCTCGCAGCTCGGGGCGTGGGCGTCGGACCAGTCGCGACCGGTGGCGTCGCGGGCCGAGATGGCGGAGCGGTTCGCCGAGGTCGAGGCCCGGTTCGAGGGCGTCGACGTGCCGGTGCCGCCGGAGTGGGGCGGCTACCGCGTCGCGCCGCAGGTCGTCGAGTTCTGGCAGGGCCGGGAGAACCGGGTGCACAACCGCGTGCGGCTCGTCGCCCCCGACTACGCCCCGGTGCGCCTCCAGCCCTGACCGCCCCCCGCGATTGAACACCGTTACGAACGGAGAAACCGCAGGTCGCGGTGGGCGTGAACGGTGTTCAATTGCGGGTGGGTCGTCAGGAAGTCGTAGGATCTTTCGGGTGCCGAGACTCCTGGCCGATACGCGGCCGCTTCAGAACCCCGACTACCGGCGGCTGTGGTGGACGGGGATCGTCACCGTCATCGGGGCGCAGCTGACCGCGGTCGCCGTCCCCGCCCAGATCTACGCGATCACCGGGTCTTCGGCGTACGTCGGCCTGACCGGCGTCTTCGGCCTGGTGCCCCTGGTGATCTTCGGGCTCTGGGGCGGCGCGATCGCCGACGCGCTCGACCGCCGGCTGGTCATCATCGGCACCACTCTCGGGCTGGCCGGCACCGCTCTGCTGCTCGCCGTGCTCCCGAACAACGTGTGGCTGATCCTCGGCGCCTTCGCGCTCCAACAGGCCTTCTTCGGCGTCAACCAGCCGACCCGCTCCGCGATCTACGCCCGCCTCGTGCCGCCCGAGCAGCTCCCGGCGGCGAACTCGCTGAACATGACCGTCATGCAGTTCGGCGCCATCGCCGGCCCGATGCTGGGCGCGCCGCTCATCCCGGTCATCGGCGTGCACTGGCTGTACACGCTGGACGCCGCGTCGCTCATGCTGACCCTGTGGGCGGTGTCGCGGCTGCCGTCGATCAAGCCGGAGGACAGGGGACAATCGCTGGGGCTGAGCTCGGTGATCGACGGCTTCCGCTACCTCGCCGGCCACAAGGTGCTGCTCATGAGCTTCGTCGTCGACATCATCGCGATGGTCTTCGGCATGCCGCGGGCGCTGTTCCCCCAGATCGCGCACGAGAACTTCGGGGATCCGCTGGCGGGCGGCTGGGTCTTCGGGGCGCTGTTCGCCGCGATGTCCGTGGGCGCCGTGCTCGGCGGCGTGCTCTCCGGCTGGACCTCGCGAGTCTCGCGGCAGGGACTGGCCGTGGTCGTGATGATCGTGCTGTGGGGCGCCGCGATGGCCGGCTTCGGCGTGGCCGCGCACGTCAGCTGGCTGTGGGCGGCGCTGATGCTGCTCGCGCTGGGCGGCGCCGCAGACATGTTCTCCGCCGCCTTCCGCACCACGATGCTGCAGGAGGCCGCCACCGACGATGTCCGCGGCCGCCTGCAGGGCGTGTTCACCGTGGTCGTGGCCGGTGGGCCGCGCATCGGCGACGCCGCGCACGGCGCCGCGGCCGCCACCGCCGGTGCCGCGATGGCCGCCGCGGGCGGCGGCGTGCTCGTGATCGTGTTCACGGTGCTCGCGGCGCTGGCCGTGCCCGCCTTCGTCCGCTACCGCGTCACCCGCTGACCGGCTACACCGGGAAGGACACCCCGGTGAGCTCCTCGGACACGGCCCACAGGCGACGCTGCAGGTCCAGGTCGTAGGACTGGCCGCTGGACGCGACGACCTTCGGGGCGCCGCGCCGCTCGCCGAGGCCGTCCGGGCCGTAGTACTGGCCGCCGAGCGCGCTCGGGTCGGTCGCCGCGCGCAGCTGGGACAGCGCGCCGTGCTGCGCGTCGTGCGAGAACAGGGGAGCGGCGACCTGCGCGACCTGGAGGGCCTTGGGTAGGTTGCGGACCAGCTCGGTGTCGGCGATGCCCGGGTGCGCCGCCACGGCGACGGTGCCGCGCTCGCCCGATGCGCGCGCCTCGAGGCGGCGCTGCAGCTCGTAGTGGAAGAGCAGGTTCGCGAGCTTGCTCTGCCCGTAGGCCGCGACCCGCTCGTAGGAGCGCTCCCACTGCAGGTCGTCGAAGTGGATCGCCGCGCGGATGCGGTGGGCGAGGGACGCCACCGTCACCACGCGCGAACCCGGTACGTCGAGCAGGAGGTCGAGAACCTGTGCGGTCCAGGCGAAGTGGCCCAGATGGTTGGTGCCGAACTGCAGCTCGAAGCCATCGGCGGTGGTCTGCTTCGGCGGGTACATGACGCCGGCGTTGTTGATCAGGAGGTCGATCCGGGGCGTGCTCTCGCGCAGTTCCGCGGCGGCCTCGCGCACCGATTCCAGCGAACCGAGGTCCAGGCGCTGCAGGCGCACCGTCGACCCCGGGGCGGCCGCGGTGATCCGCCGGACGGCCTCCGCGCCCTTGTCCGGATTGCGCACCGCGAGCACCACCTCGGCGCCCTTCTGGGCGAGCGCGCGAGCCGTCTCGAAACCCAGGCCGGTGTTGGCGCCGGTGACGACGGCGACCCGTCCGGTCTGGGTGGGAATGTCGTTCTCGGTCCAGCTCATGCCTACTCCTCGGTGGTCCTCGACGGTTAAGAGACCGTCGGTCTGTTGAATGACTCCACGGTAAGAGAACGGTGGTCTGTTGTCAATAGACCGTCGGTCTGTAAAATCGGATACGTGGGTTTTCAGCGGGCGCGCAGCGAGGAGCAGCGGCAGGAGCGTCGGGAGGCGATCATGGCCGCGGCGGCGGCCATGCTCTGTGAGATGTCGGTGGCCTCCCTCACGCTGAGCGAGCTCAGCCGGCGCGTCGGCCTCGCGAAGTCGAACGTGCTGCGCTACTTCGAGTCCCGCGAGGAAGTCCTGCTCGAGGTGCTCATGCGCTCGGCGACCGCCTGCATCGTCGAGCTCGACGATGCCTGGAGCGCCGAGGGGCGCGACGACGCGCCGGTGGCCGAGCGGACGGAGGCCTTCGCCGCCGTCTACGCCCGCGTCGCGGCCGATCACCCCGACCTGCTCGACCTCGTCTCCGCGCAGGCCTCCGTGCTCGAGCGCAACGTCTCCACCGACGCGATCGTGCGGTTCAAGCGCGCCGCCCTCGCCGGGCTGGACGCCCTGGCCGGTGTCCTCGCCCGGGCGATCCCCGAGCTGGGTGACGACGCTCCCGCGGTGGGCTCGCTGATGCTCACCCTGTCGGGCGCCGTATATGCACAGGCCGAGCAGTCCCGGCTGTGCGAGTCGGCCTACCGTGTCGACCCCTCCCTCGCCGTCTTCCGCGTGGACCTCGTACCCGCGCTGCAGTCCGCCGTCGCGACGGTGATCGCGGGGACGCTCGCGCGCTGACGCCGCGCTCCCGCCGCGCTCCCGCCGTCGAGCCGCCGCCGCGCCGGTGCCGCTCCCCGGCGTTGCGGAGGGTTGCATCCGGCGCCGCCGAGCGGACGCCGCTCGCCCCGGCGATGCCGCCCGTAGGATGACGGCCATGACGGTGCAACCGGGGTTCACCATCGCGGCCGGCGGTTACGTCGCCCAGATCGCGCGCACGGGGGCCGGCCTGCGCGGCCTGCGCCGCGAGGGCATCGCGCTCACCGAGGAATGGCCGCTCGGCGAGAAGCCGCCGCTGTCCGCGGGCCTCGTGCTCGCGCCGTGGCCCGGCCGCACCGAGGACGGCATCTACTCCTGGGACGACGAGCTCTACCGCCTCGAGGTCACCAACGAGGTCACCGGCACCGCCGACCACGGCCTCGTCCGCCGCGTCGACTGGGACGACATCGAGACCGCCGCCGACGCCGTCACCCTCGTGCTGGACGTGGGCCGGCACCGCGGCTGGCCCTTCGACCTGCACCTGCGGATCCGCTACAGCGTCGCCGCCGACGGCCTGACCTGCGCCTTCGAGGCCCGCAACGCCGGCACCGTCGACCTGCCCTTCGCCGTCGGTTTCCACACCTACCTCCGGGTGGGCGAGAGCCCCGTCGACGACTGCACGCTCGAGCTCGGGGCCACGCAGTGGCAGCCCCTCGGCCCGCGCCTGCTGCCCGACGGTCCGCCGCGCACCGTCGAGGGCTCGGCGTACGACTACCGCGCGCCGAGGTCCCTGGCCGGCGTCCACATCGACACCCCGTTCACCGGCGCGTCCGGCCGGTACGTCCTGCGCGGACCGGAGGCGGAGACCGAGCTGTGGACGGCACCGTCGTTGCCCTGGGCCCAGGTGTTCATCGCGGACCCGGACGACGGAAAGGGCTTCCCCGGACGGGGCGCCGACGGCGGCCCGGGCCGGGCCCTGGCGGTCGAGCCGATGTCGGCCCCGGGCAACGCGCTGCACACCGGGACCGACGTGATCCGCATCGCCCCCGGGCGATCGTGGAGCACTGAATGGGGGATCAGGTGACACCCTCGTTTTCGCAGAGAACCGCGATACCGCTAGGTTCTAGCCAGGTAGCTTTTATCCGCCGACTACAGCGAGGGGATACGAACATTGTCCACCGATGACAACACCGCGAACGCTACGGTCGCCTACCCCGGCGGCCAGATCGAGCTGCCGATCATCAAGGCGACCGAGGGTGCAGACGGCATCGCGCTCGGGAAGTTCCTCGGGCAGACCGGCCTGAGCACCTTCGACAACGGCTTCGTCAACACGTCGTCCTGCAAGTCGGCCATCACCTACATCGACGGCAACGCGGGGATCCTCCGCTACCGCGGGTACCCCATCGAGCAGCTCGCGGAGAAGTCGACCTTCATCGAGGTCAGCTACCTGCTGATCCACGGTGAGCTGCCGAGCCCGGAGCAGCTGGCGGAGTTCACGGCCAAGATCCAGCGGCACACGCTGCTGCACGAGGACCTGAAGCTCTTCTTCAACGGCTTCCCGCGCAACGCCCACCCGATGCCGGTGGTCTCGTCGGCCGTGAACGCGCTGAGTGCGTACTACCCCGACTCGCTCAACCACAACGATCCGGCGCAGGTCGAGCTCGCGACCGTCCGCCTGCTCGCGAAGTTCCCGACCATCTGCGCCTACGCGTACAAGAAGTCGGTCGGCCAGCCCTTCCTCTACCCGGACAACTCGCTGAGCCTGGTCGAGAACTTCATGCGCATGACCTTCGGGTTCCCGGCCGAGCCGTACGAGGTCGACCCCGAGCTGGTCAAGGCCCTCGACATGCTGCTCATCCTGCACGCCGACCACGAGCAGAACTGTTCGACGTCGACGGTGCGCCTGGTCGGCTCCTCGAACGCGAACCTGTTCACGTCGATCTCGGGCGGCATCAACGCCCTGTGGGGCCCGCTGCACGGCGGCGCCAACCAGGCCGTCCTCGAGATGCTCGACGACATCAAGGCCTCCGGTGGCGACACCACGGGCTTCATGAACAAGGTCAAGAACAAGGAAGACGGCGTGAAGCTCATGGGCTTCGGGCATCGCGTCTACAAGAACTACGACCCGCGTGCGGCGATCGTGAAGCAGACCGCGGACCGCATCTTCGAGCTGCTCGGCGTGTCCGACGAGCTGCTCGACATCGCCAAGGGCCTGGAGGACGTCGCGCTGCACGACGACTACTTCATCGAGCGCAAGCTGTACCCGAACGTGGACTTCTACACCGGTCTGATCTACCGCGCGATGGGCTTCCCGACGCGCATGTTCACGGTGCTGTTCGCGCTCGGCCGGCTTCCCGGCTGGATCGCCCACTGGCGGGAGATGCACGAGGACCCGACCACCAAGATCGGCCGTCCTCAGCAGATCTACACGGGCCACACCGCCCGTGACTACCCCGGTGCATAAATGCCGCCGATCCGTCGCGACAACCTGCACCGCCTGATCAAAGGAGCGTCAATGACCAAGCCGGAGATCGAGTTCATCGAGGGCCCCGCGCCCACCGAGCTCGTCATCAAGGACATCGTCGTGGGCGACGGCGCCGAGGCCCAGCCCGGCAGCGTCGTCGACGTGCACTACCTCGGCGTCGAGTTCGAGAGCGGCGAGGAGTTCGACTCCTCGTGGAGCCGCGGCGAGTCGATCAACTTCCCGCTGCGCAGCCTCATCGCGGGCTGGCAGGAGGGCATCCCGGGGATGAAGGTCGGCGGCCGTCGCCAGCTGATCTGCCCGCCCGCCCTCGCCTACGGCCCCGCCGGCGGCGGGCACCGGCTGTCGGGCAAGACGCTCGTGTTCGTCATCGATCTGCTCGGCGTCAAGTAACCCGGCGCCCGCCGGGCACGGGGCCTCGTGCTTCGTGATGATCCGCTGGGCGTCAAGTAACCTGTGCGCAGCTAGGGCCCCGTACCCGTCGTTCGACGGTACGGGGCCCTTCGCGTCAGTCCGCTTCCGCCGCGAGGCGGGCGAGCCGCACCGTCGCGCCGCGGAGCCCGGCGGCATCGTCGAGCGGCTCGAGGTAGCCGACGCGCGTGACGGCCCACCCGCGGGGCGTGTCGACCCGCAGGTCGAGGCCGTAGCGGTCGGCGCGCTCACAGCGGGCCGCGGTGGCGTCCGGGTAGCCGCCGAAGCGCCGCGCCATCGCCAGCAGCGAGTCCGCATGGTCGTCGTTGAGGTGGTGCACCGCCCCGTCGGACACCGGGCTCACCGGGTCGGGCGCGGACGCCGCGTAGTCGGCGCCGCTCGCCGAGTCCATGCGGCCGTAGCCGCCGACCCACCGCACCCGCTCGACCCCGAGCACCCACAGCGTGAAATCGCTGTAGTCGATGTAATGACGGGCGGCCGGGACCGCGTCGAGGTGCGCCTGCCGCGCCGCCGCGGCCTCGTCGCCCGCGGGCTCGCGCACCCGCCCGGCCAGGGTGATCCGGGTGTTCGCGAGCGGGTCGTCGGGCGCCCCGGGGGCCACGATCGACAGGCTCGCGCGGGGGTCGCGCCGCAGGTTGCGGCCGTGTTCGGCCATGTGGGAGACGCACAGCACCGGGTCGCCGCCGAGCAGGCCGTAGGTCACCAGGGAGGCCCAGGGCGCACCGTCGGGGGAGAGGGACGCGAGCGTCGCGCTGAACGTGCCCGCCGCGACGGTGCGCGCCTCCTCCGCCGCGGAGGGGCGCGCGGGGCGGGCGATATCGGTCAACGGCGGGGCGATCGTGGGGGCGTCGCCGGGGTCGCCGTGGTCTCGTGCGGTCATGCGTCCGAGGGTAGGTGAGAGATGCGCCGCGCGGGCCGGCAGCGGAAGGTCACGTCACCGGGTCCTCGACGGTGAGCCCGTGCGCCTCCGCGACCTCGGCGAGTCTCGCGTCGTGGGTGACCATGACAGTCCTCGAGCCCAGCGCGAGCGCTGTGGCGAGGTGGATCGCGTCGAGCGTGCGGAGGTGTTGGGTGATCGACTCAGCCGACGTGAGGATCGCTTCGGTCGCAGGCGCCAGGGACACGAGATCGAGGATCTCGTGCCTCCTCGACACGGGTTCGCCGTCTCGGCGGAGTACGCGGGTCAGCTCCGTCTGGAGAATGCGCGAGGAAGCGAGGGTGTGTTCACCGTCCCCTGCGGTGGCGTCCAACCAGGCCTCGGCCCCGACGTTGAACAGGAGTCCGTGGACTGCGACGGAGGTGTCGAGGTAGTACGTCGTCACCATCGGTCCTCGCGCATTTCGCGAAGGAGTTCATCGACCTCGGCGGTAGTGCGCCGATTCATCGGTGCCGGACGGTCGGACAGCTTCGCGCCGCCCGTTTTCCGGGGCGGGATGAGGTCGATGGCCGGCTCGGGCGGGACGAGCCGCGCCACGACCCGACGGTGCCGGGTGACCTCGTAGGTCTCCCCGTTCTCCACGTCCGCGAGCGCGGCGGTGGGGTTCTGGCGGAGCTCGGCGACGGTGATCGTCTTCATGGCGTCCAGGCTACGCATTCATCTACCTTTGTCTAGATCATGCTCGACCAGGGGTCGACCAGGCGCAGGCCGAGGCCCTCGAAGTCCTTGACGTTCCGGGTGGCCAGCCCGGCCCCGCTCTGCCGGGCGATCGCTGCGATCATCGCGTCCTGAATACTGATCGGGCGGCCTGCTGCCTTGCGGATTTCGAGAACGGCTGCGTACTCCTCGGCACTGTTGTGATCGAACGGGATGGCCGGTGCGAACGAAGCGAACGCCTCATCGGCGGCGTCGTGGAGCGCGGCGCGGCGTTCACCCCGTGGAAGGAGCGCGATGCCGGACAGAATCTCAGCACGCGTGATCGGCGTGATCACAGGCTGTTCGTTGACGCCGCTCAACCATCGCTCGACTGTCGGTTGCGGATTCCATCGTTCGGAGGATGGCGCGGGCTGGTCTGACGTACAAGAATGGGTGGGGCGTCGCGGGATTCCTCGCGGCCGGGAGCTGGTGCGGAGGGCGCGATGAACGGGTTGAAGGTCGGAGCAGCGGCGGCCGCGGTGCTATCGATGGCGGGCCTGCTCGCGGCGTGCGGCAAGGATTCGGCCACGCAGGACTCGCCGGTCGCGTTCAGCCCGGTCACGGGCGACCGGTACACGGCGAACCCGGGCGCCTTCCAGACGGACGGCGTGGCCGTGCCACCCAAGAGCGTGATGATGGTGGGCGACCCGGTGGCCGCGCAGGCCGTCGTGAACTCGGGCCTGCCGCAGGGCACGATCACCTCGACCAGTGACAACGCCACGGTCTACTACCCGCCCGTGCCCTCGGACGCGCTCCCCGCGGACATCCGCCCCGCGGCACAGCCCGCGGTGCCGGAGCCGCTCGCCCGGCCCGCGAACACGCGGCCGTGGCAGTACACCCCGCATCAGATCGACGCCTACCGCGCCATCTGCGACACGGGCCGCTGGGGCTCGTGGGTCGCGGGCCCGGAGCACCAGACGCAGGTCTGCTGGAGCGTCTACGGCCGCCAACTCGGCGTGCGCCCGTGGGTGCCGGGCCAGCCGCGGCCCTGGGACCGGCCGGGTTACCCGAAGCCGTGGTTCGATCCGGGCTTCCGCGCGGACGTCCCCGTGATGTGGATCTACCCGCGCGGCTGGGCGCAGCCCAAACCGCAGCCGATCATCTCCGTGTCGATCACGATCAACCTCGGCACCAATCCCTATCGCAGGGTCAACCCGCGGTACACCGATCCGTTCTACCCGGTCTGGGCCGTCACGCCCGGCCGCGTCGTCGACGTGCGAGGGCAGGGCGTACTCGTCGCTCCGGTGTACACGACGACCACGACCACGACCACGACGACCACGGTGGTCAGCGCGCCCGTCGCCCCCGGGGTGGTGCTCATGCCGCTACCGACGTCCGCGAAGGTCGAACCGATCCTCGCCGTGCCCGGCGACTCGACCCCCGGCAACGTCAACGTCAACCCGACGGTGCTCGCCCCGGTCCCCGCGGCGCTCGACGGTGCCGTGATCCAGGCGGGCAGCCGCGCCGAGGTCCAGGAGGCCGTCGGCACCAGTGTGAAGGTGTCGGTGGCGAGCACGGCCTCGACGCCGACGACGACGGCGACCACGACCACCGCCGCGGTGGGCACGGCCGGCCGCGGGACTACCGGCACGAGCACCGCGACCGCCACCGGAGCCACCACGCTCCCCGGTGCCGGAACCACGACCGCGCCGGGCCAGACGTCGGCGGCGGCACCGTCGGGGGCGCGGGCCGGTGACCCGAGCACCCCGGCGGTCGGGACGACGGCCCCCACGACCAGTGCCGCACCGGACGTGCCCAGCTCGACGGTGCCCGTCCCGGCGCCGACGACGACGGTTGCGCCGCCGGTCACGACGGTCGCCCCGGTGCCGACCACGGTGGCGCCGGTGCCGACGACCGTCGCTCCGGTTCCGACGACGACGGTGCCCGTCCCGACGACCGTCGCGCCCGTCCCGACGCGGACCGTTGCTCCGGTCCCGACGACGACGGTGCCGGTCCCGACGCGGACCGTCGCGCCGATCCCGACGACGACCGTGCCGGTCCCCGTGCCCACCCGGGAGATTCCGACCCGGACCGCGCCGCGGACCACGGTGCAGGCGCCGGTCGTGACCACGACGGCGGCCCCCGCGACGTAACGGGTACCTCGTCGCCGGCGTCGGCGCGCCCATCGAGGACTAAGTTTCGGTTGTCCGAAACCATAGCTTCGCTTAGCCTTGACATGTGCTGACCAAGACCGAATCCCGGAGGCCGACGACGCTGCGCGGCGTGATGTTGCTCGGCCCGGCGTTCGTGGCCGCGATCGCTTACGTGGACCCGGGCAACGTGGCCGCGAATGTCACCGCCGGCGCCAAGTACGGCTACCTGCTGGTCTGGGTGCTGGTGCTGGCCAACGTGATGGCGGTGATGATCCAGTACCAGTCGGCGAAGCTCGGCGTCGTGACCGGCCGCTCGCTGCCGCAGGTCCTCGGCGACCGGCTGCCGCGGCGGGCGCGGCTCGCGTTCTGGGGACAGGCCGAGCTGGTGGCGGCCGCCACCGACATCGCCGAGGTGATCGGCGGCGCGCTGGCGCTGAACCTGCTGTTCGGGGTGCCGCTGGTGTGGGGCGGGCTCATCGTCGGGGTGATCTCGACGGCGCTCCTCGTTCTCGCGGACGGCCGCCGGCAGTACCGTTTCGAGCTGGTGATCATGGGCTTGCTCGCGATCATCGTGGTGGGCTTCCTCGCGGGCCTGGTGGTCGCGCCGCCCGACGGTGCCGCCGTCCTCGGCGGGCTGGTCCCGCGGCTGCAGGGCACGGAGACGGTGCTGCTCGCCGCGTCGATGCTGGGCGCGACCGTCATGCCGCACGCGATCTACCTGCACTCCGCGCTGGTCGTGGACCGGCACGGCACGCCTTCCGCGCAGGCGCGGGTCGAGCGGGCGCGGCGCCTGTTGAAGGTGACGCGGATCGACGTCGTACTCGCCCTCGTGATCGCGGGCGCGGTGAACATCGCGCTGCTCGTGCTCGCGGCGTCGAGCCTGTACGGGCGGGACGGCACCGATTCCATCGAGGGCGCGCACGCGGCGGTGCGCGACGCGCTCGGCCCGGTCGTCGCCGGCCTGTTCGCGGTGGGCCTGCTGGCCTCGGGGCTCGCATCGACGTCGGTCGGCAGCTACGCCGGCGGCACGATCATGGCGGGCCTGCTGCGCAAGCGGATCCCGCTGGTGGTCCGGCGGCTGGTCACGATGATCCCCGCGATCGGCGTGCTGGCCCTCGGGGTTCCACCCACCGAGGCGCTGATCATCTCACAGGTGGTGCTGAGCTTCGGCATCCCGTTCGCGCTGCTCCCGTTGCGGCGCTACACCTCCGACCGGTCGCTGATGGGGGAGTTCGCCGACGGTGCGCCGTTGCGCTGGGCGTCCGCGGGCGCGGGCGTGCTCATCGTCGTGCTCAACGCCGCGTTGATCTATCTGACCGTCACGGGCTGATCCGCGGTGGCCTTGAGGTCGCATAATCTCCGTGATTTAATAATGATAATTGAGTCATGAATCAAGCGGATATGGTTCGCGGAGGTAAGTGTCGACATGGCGGCGCGTGCACTAGCGGTGGCGGGCGGTGGGGCCGGCGTCGCCGTGCTCGCCTGCTGGTCGCTGTTCGCGCCTGCCGAGGTCGCCCGCGAGCAGGTCGAGTCGGGCACCCTCGCGCAACTGGCGGCGGCACCGTCGGACAGTCTGCGCTGTGACGGTGGGCTCAAGGCCGCGGTGGGGGCCGTGCAGACCTGCACCTTGACCCGCGGAGGTGAGGACTTCGCCGTGGCGCTCACCGTGACCCGGGTCGACGGCGAGCGGGTCGATTGGGACTCCACGGTCGACGGTGCGCCGCGGTCCGGTCGGCGAGTCGCCGTGTCCGAGCTGGAGCGGCGCACCCGCGAGGTCCTCGCGCGGGAGCGCCCCGTCGAGGCCTTGACCTGCGACGGGGCGCTGTCCGGGGTCGTCGGGGCCACGCAGACCTGCGCACTGACCTCCGACGGTGCCCGGCACCCGGTGACGGTCCGCGTGGCGACGGTGGACCCCACTCGCGTGCAGTGGGGCGTCACCGTCGCGGGGTGACCGGGTGGCGTCGGCTACGGAATCAGGATGTATTGCATACCGGCCATGTGCCGGTAGGTGCCCTGGGTTTCGTACCGCTTGCCCGCGTAGTTCCACTGGCTCACGTAGATCGTGTTGCCCTCGACCCGGTTGACCCATGCCACGTGACCGTTGGTGCCGTCGGCTTGGTTGACGCCGGGTGCGAAGACGACGACCGAGCGGGCTTGCGGACTCGACGTCACGGTCCATCCATCCGCTCGTGCTTGTCCGGCCCACGTTCGCGCGGGGCCGTTCAAGGCGGGGATGTAGTAGCCCGCGTTCCGGTGGATCATCTCCTGTGCCCCGTAGGTGCATTCGCCCGTGTAGCCGGCCGCCGCGATGACATTGACCTGTCCCGTGGAGCGGCCCTTGGTGCGGCCGGCGATCGCGGCGAGCCCGGCGGGAGCGGCGCCCTGCACCGGTGCCGGCTGGGCGGCGGGTGCATCGCCGCACTTGCCCGTGACGGGGTTGTTGCTGCCGGTCTCGATGTCGATGTCGGCGACGTACACGCCGTCGGATGTCTTGTACCAGAGGTCGTCCCAGCCGCCGTTGCCGTGGTACTTGCTCAGCGCGCCCTTGACCGACTGGCCGCGCTCGTAGCACTGGAGCGTGACGCGGGCGCCCGCCGGATACGTGCCGACCTGCGTGGTCTTGAGAGACGGGCCGGTCATCTTCTGGGTCGCGGCCACGACACGACCGGTGGGTGCGGCTTCGGCGACGCCGACGGCGAGGGTGGAAACGGTGGCGGCGACAGCCAGGGTTGCTAGGCCGCGGAGAGCGAGATGCATAGTGCGCCTTACTTGTTGGAGACGGAACGCGTCAAGCGTGCAGGATCGGTGAGACCGGCGGTATCCTCCGAACGAAGGAATGCGGAGTCGGTCGCGGTCAGAACCGGGTCTTCGAGCGGTGTCGACGTTCGTGGCGCAGCCGGTGGTACTCCAGGTGGCGGACGTAGTCGATCAGTGTCGTCGCGTCGGCGCACGCGTAGCCGAGCAGCTGATGGTCGAGGTCGTCCTCGGTGAGCTCGGTGGAGAAGAAATGCCGGTACAGGTCACGAAAACGCGCGCAGTCGAAGGACTCCTTGCCGCGCTGATGGATCCGGCGGTACGCCGCAGCCACCCGGGCGCGGTCCGCGACCGGGTCGGACGGTGTCATGGGAACGAATTCTCCGGCACGTGCTGCGGCGTCCGCAATCACCCGATCAGACGACACCCGACGCACGTGCGTCCGATCACCCGTCGTCGCGGCCGCGCAGACCGTCGAGGATCAGATCGGCGACGAAGTCCGCGTTCTCCTCGGGCGTGAGCGTGCGCCGGCTGAAGCAGCGCACGAACAACGTGTTCATCAGGGTCGCCGCGAATTCGCGTGCGGGTTCGGCGGGGGAGAAGATCCCGAGGCGCTGCCCGTCGGCGATGACCGGCTCGATCAGCGACGGAAAGTGCAGTTCCTGCTTGAGCGCGACGAGCCCCTCGGCCTCGCTCGCGGTGTCGTAGGAGATGCTGGCGATGAGCGCGTCCATGAACGGGCGCTCCTCGACCGTCAGGCGGGCGCAGCGCAGCAGGTGCCGCCGGATCACGGTCACGTGGTCGGTGCCCAGCGAGACGTCGTCGGCGAGGCTCTGGGTGATTGCGGTGAACCGAGGCCGCAGGGCTGCGATCACGATGTGCGCCTTCGTCGGGAAGAGTCGCTTGAGCATGTCGAGGGGGACGCCCGATGCGTCCGCCATGCCCTCGAGCGTGGCGAGGTAGAAGGTGTGCCGCGTGAATTCGACGGCGGCCGTGTCGATGACGGCCCGCCGTGGATCGTCGGGCAGCGCCGGGCGCGGTGCTGCCGTGCCGTCGTCGGGCACCGCGAGGCTCGCCCCGGCCTCGTCGATGTGCTGGTGGCGGTGCCGGGTGTCGAGGGCGGCGATCGCGATCGCCAGCGCGGTCTCGCCGTAGAGGGAATCGGGTACGGCCTCGGGATCGACGAGGCGCCGGATGAGCAGGCCCTCCCGGAGAGCGGTCAGGACGGTCGCGAGCTGCGCGACCGTGAACGGGCGGCGGACCGTCGCCCCGTGCGCGCCGAGGAGCCGGTCGTACGTCCGCAGCCGCAGGGCGTCGGAGCGTTCGTACGAGCTGATCAGCTCGCCGGCGATCGCCGCGTCCGACCGTCCGAGCACGACGGACAGGAGGCCGCGGACGGTCTCCGCGTCGTCGGCGGCGAAATCCGCCGCGGCCGACTCGCGGATGATCCGCCGCGCATCCCGGACCGTGGCGTCCGGTCCGCCGGCGACATCAGGGATGTCGCCGGGGGCGGTGACGAGCGCCCGGACGAGCGCATCCACGAAAGATTCTTTCGTATAATTGCGAAAGAAAGTCGTTTGCGAGGTGCGGGCCTTCGCAATGGCGCGCTCGCTGCGAATGCCGTGTTGGAGAACTTCACCGGGGTTCTCCATGAGAATCTCGAGAGCGGCGTCGATCAGTCGATCCGCCGCTTTCCGCTCTCGCATTCGCGTTCTCCGCACCTCGATGACCTGCGAAATGGTAGTGATTGCACACTTCGCTCCGTGTGTGAATAGTGTCGTAGTGGGGGCGGTGCTGTCAAACGACCGCCATTGATTCCCTGTCGGACCCGAGTAATACGGTTGTAGTCGTATTCGTGGTGATCCGAGGCACGCCGCGAGAAGGGAGCCCGCATGACGGAGGCAATGCTCGAATCGGCCGTGGTGATCAGTGCGTCCGACGTGCCCGCCGCCGAGGACGTCCTCGTGCGGCCCTACCTCAGTCGGCGCGAGGTCGACGTCCTGGTCGCGTGGCTGAAAGTGACGACCAAGGAGGACGCGGCCGAGGTGCTGTACATCTCGCCGTCGACGGTGAGCACCCACATCGCGCGCATCCGTGCGAAGTACGTCGCCGTCGGCCGGCCGGCGCGCACGAAGATCGCCCTCCTCGTCCGCGCCCTGCAGGACGGCCACATCGCGCTCGACGAGGTGTAGTGCCCTCACCCGCAGGGCTGGAAGTACGGCTCACCCGGCGCCAGCCGGTCCCATTCCTCCGTGGTGATGGGCGCGGAGTGCGACGAGCAGACGGTGTCGATGACGTGCTGCGGGTCGAGATCCCAGGTGCGCAGGCGCCCGCTGTTGCCGGACGCGACGATCATCGAGCCGTCACCGGTGAACCGGGCGTCGTAGAGGATCGCGCCGTCCACGGTGAGGGACGCCTCCCGTGCCGGGGCGGCACCGTCGGACAGGTGGAACAGGCGCGCCTCACCGCTGCTGGACGCGACGACGAGCCGCGTGCCGTCGGGGGAGAAGGCCGCGCCGTTGACCGAGCCGCTGGGCCCGCCGAACCGGGTGATCCGCGGGTCGCCGTCCACCGAGACCTTCACCTGCGCGAGGTGACCGCCGCCCGACGCGGCGAGCAGCAGGGTGCGTCCGTCGGGCGCGACGGCCAGGGCCGCGACCGACGCCTCGAACACGTGCGTGGTGCGCACGACCCGGGGCGCAGCCGGCTCGCGCAGGTCCACCCGGACCAGATCGCCGCCCGCGGTCCCGAGCACCGCCGTCCGGTCGTCCAGGAAGCCCACCGACGGTACGCCGTTGGTCACGTCGAGCCTGCCGACCACGCGCGGTGTGGCGCGGTCGGTGGTGTCGAGCACCGCGACCTGCGACGTCGACAGTCCGCCGACGAGGGCGGTGCGCCCATCGGGCGAGACGGCGACCGTCTCGACGATCGACCCGAGCGCCGGCGCTCCGGTCGCGGACAGTCGCGGGTGCGCGCGGTCGCGCAGGTCCGCGAGGTACACGCGCCCGCTGGCCGTGCCCAGCGCCGCCTCCCCGTCACCCGTCACCGCCAGCGCGCCGGAGAACAGGTCGCCCGACGGTGCCGCCAGGTCCGGACCGGAACGGAGCAGCTCGGGGCCGGACCCGGTGCGCCACTGGCCGACCGCGGAGTCGGGGCCGCCGTTGGCCACCAGCACCTCGGAACCGTGCACGGGGATCTGGAACACGCCGCGGGACCCGAGCGTGACCGCCGCCGTGCGCAGCGGCCAACTGCGCAGGACGCCGCCGTCGGCCGCCGCGAGCACGGTGTCCCCGGCGACGGTCGCCACGCCGATCGGTTCGGGACCGGTGAACACGAGCTCGGGGTCGTCGCCGGCGAGCGGGACCACTCGGACCTGACCGTCGGAGCTCGCGGCGACCAGCCGCGCACCGTCGGGGGAGAGCTCGACGTCGTTGACGTAGCTGGTGAACCCGGACACGGTCCGGCGCAGGACGGGTGCCGCCGGGTCGGCGGTGTCGACGACGACCGCTTCACGGCTGCGCAGGCCCGCGGCCAGCGCGGACCCGTGGAAGGCCATCCGGACCGCCTGGTTCGACGCGCCGCTCAGCGGGAGGTTCCCGCGCCGCGCGGGAACGGGGCCGGAGACGTCCCACAGCTCGATGCCCCGCCCCGGCGCCGACACCGCGGCCAGCCGGGCATCGGCGCTGAGCGCGACCGCCGCCTGGGTCTCGGCGTACCCGTCGTCCGGGAACGGGACGGTGCGGCCGTCGCGCTGCACCAGCACCGGCGGGGCGTCGGCGCGGGAGGCGAGCATCGTGCGACCGTCGCCCGCGACGGACAGCCGGACCACCGGCCGCCCCACGTCGACGATGCCTCCCGGCTTCGGCGCGGCCGCGTCGCGCACGTCCACCGTGAGCACGCCGCGGCCGGTGCCGATGAGGAGCGTCGCACCGTCGGGCGTGAACGAGAGGCCGGACCCGGGGAGCGGCCCGGGATCGATGTCGGCCCCGCCGATCCGGTCGCCCAGGCCGTGGGCCTCGACCCGGTACAGGTCGATCCGGCGTTCGCCGCGGACGGCCGCGACGGTGCCGGACGGCGCCGCCGCGACCTCGAAGGCGCCGCCGATCATCCGCCGCGTGGCCAGCGGGTCCGACAGCGTGTCGAGCAGGTTGGACCGGGCCTCGACGGTCGGGAAGATCCGGTACGCCGCGACGGCCAGCTGCGCGGCCAGTGCGGAGTCGCGCGGCCGCAGGCGGCGGGACTCCAGCGCGAGTTGGCGGCTGGTCGACTCGTCGTGCGCCTGCGCCGCGGCGTCCCGGGCGCGGGCGGTGTTCGCCAGCCCGATCCAGGCCATCGTCGCCGCCAGGGCCGCGATCACCGCGAACGCGGCCGCCGTGATCGCGACCGTGCGGAGCTTGCGGACCTGGCGCCGTTCGCCGGCCAGTCGGTCCTCGCGGCGCTGGGCGCTCTGGGCGATCATCCGGCGCTCCGCCTCGCCCCAGCGGCTCGGGCGCTCCACCGACAGCGACTCGATGAGGTCCAGCATCCCCGACGAGAGCAGGAGCGACGGCGGCTCGCCGGCCTGCGTCCAGTGTGCCGCTGCGACCCGGATCCGGTGTTCGAGGCGCAGACGGGCGCGGTTCTCGTCGACCCACTGCGACAGCCGTGGCCAGGCCTGCACGAGTGCCTCGTGGGCGAGTTGCACGCCGTCGTCGCCGACGGTGACCAGGCGCGACTCGATCAGGCGGTCCAGGACCGCCTCCGCGTCGGCGTCCATTTCGAGCTCGGCGGCCGGCGTGATGCGCCGGGTCACGCGGTCTGCGCCGACGTTGATCAGGCCCAGCAGCAGGTCGTGCATCGTCGCCCGGCCGGGCTCGTCGAGCCCGTCGTAGACCGCCTCGGCGGTCTTCTCCACGGCCCCCGCCAGGCGGCCCGTCTCGAGGTACCCCTCGACGGTGAGCCGTGATCGCCCGGACCGCTCCCAGGTGGTCAACAGGGAGTGGGACAGCAGCGGCAGCACGCCCGCGGCATCACCGGTGGCCTCGGCGTCGTCGAGCAGGAGCTCCACCAGACCGGGCTCGACGGTGAGCGACATCCGGTCGGCAGGGCCGGTGATCGCGGCGCGCAGGCCCGTCCGGTCGAGCGGTCCGATGACGACGGGGCCCGCCCCCACCACGGCGGCGTACCCGGCCTGGGCGACGAGCCGGTCCAGGAAGTCCGAGCGCAGCACGAGCACCACGACGGGCGGGGCGGCGGCGAGGTCGAGGACGCGGGTCAGGACGGCGCGGGCGTCGTCGCCCGTGCCCTGCGTCCAGATCTCCTCGAACTGATCGATCACGAGGACGGGGTTCGGCGCCGATCGTTCGCGCAGTGCGGCGAGCGCCTCGTCGATGGAGGCCATCGGCTCGATGCCGGGCGTGATCACGACGTGGTCCCAGCCCGCCGCGCCGTCGACCGCGCGAGCGAGGCCCGCCCGCACCACTGAGGACTTGCCGATGCCGCTGCCGCCGACCACGACGACGGGGTGGCGCGGCGCCCGGCCGGCCGCGATGTCGTCGATCCTCCGGCGCAGCGCATCGGCGTCGGCGTCCCGCCCGAAGAAGTATTTTGCATCCGCTATCTCGAATGCCTCGAAACCCCGGTACGGGGAAGAATTCAATGGAGTCGGCGCTTTCGTGCGCGAACGAACTCGGGCGCGTGCCACCGCGTCCCACCACGCGCCGAATTCGGATTCCGGAACTCCGCACACGGTCAATACACGGTCGAACAGATCGCGGTTCGCCGCCGTCGGGGCGTGCGCGCCGGACAGCCAGCCGGAGACGGTGCCGAGATATCCGTCGGCCTGCTCGACGAGTTCGCGGACCGTCAGACCTGCGGCGTCGCGCAGATCCCGCAGCACGGCGCCGAGCTCGGCGCGGGAATCCACCGTGCCGGGATCGGGCCGCGAAGGCCGATTGCTTTCGGATGCCATTTCCCGACTTCCCCCCGAAACGTCGCCATTGACCCTGGTCGTCGTACGGAGATCGTACGAAGAATGCGTACGGTCGGGGAATTCGGGGGCGACGATGCGAGGGTTGACCGAGAAGATCCGCCGGGCGGATGGTGGGAACGATCGAAGTGGGGCGAGATGACGATCATGGAAACGGTCGAGGATCCGGGCTGCCGGATCGACCGGACGGCCGCGGAGTGCGCGCCGCCGGTGGAACCCCCGCTGACGGTGGAGCCCCCGCTCTCCGCGCGAGAGGTCGAGGTGCTGCTCGCGTGGTTCGCCAGCGATTCCAAGGAGGGCGCCGCGAGCCTGCTCTTCATCAGCCCGGCCACCGTCGCCACGCACATCGCGCGGGTTCGTGCCAAGTACACCGCCGCGCACCGCGCAGCGCGGTCCAAGACGGCGCTGTTCGCCCGCATGCTCGAGGACGGCTACACCGACCTGCGGGATTGGTGACGCGCCCCGTCCGCGCTCCGCTCAGGGGGTGCCGAGGAACCGGTAGCGGTCCAGTCGCCGGCTGATCCGGATCGAATCCGGGATGAGTGAGAGCTCCGCGAGCGATTCACTGACTGCAAGTCCGACGCGGCGGGAGAAGTCCGTCGGTTCATCGGCCGCGTTCGGGCGCTCCGGGATGACCCGGTCGACGATGCCGTCGGCGAGCAGATCCGCGGCACGGATCCGCTGTTTCTCGGCCATCTCGGGAGCGTGCTCGACGTCCCGGAACATCACCGCGCTCGCGCCCTCCGGCGGCAGCGGCGCGAGCCACGCGTGCTGCGCGCACAGCACCCGGTCGGCGGGCAGCATCGCCAGCGCACCGCCGCCCGTCCCCTGGCCGAGCAGGACGGACACCGTCGGGACCCGGAGGGTGACCAGATCGGACAGGCTGCGCGCCACCTCCCCCGCGAGACCGCCCTCCTCCGCCTCGGGGGACAGGGCCGCGCCCCACGTGTCGATGACCAGCACGAGGGGGAGGCTCAACTCCGCGGCCAGTCGCATGCCGCGCCGCGCTGCGCGCAGGGCCGCGGGGCCGAGGAGCGGCGGGGCCTGGCCGTCGGCGCGTGTCGTGTCCTGCCCGACCACCACGCACGGATAGCCCTGCACCCGGGCCAGCGACAACAGCAGCGAGTGGTCGGTCTCGCCCTCGCCGGTGCCCGACAGCGGCAGCCGGTCCGTGGCGGAGTGCCGCAGGAAGGCGCGGACCCCGGGCCGCCCGACCTCGCGGCTGATCCGCACTGAGTCCCACGCCGACGCGCCGTCGTCGCCGGCCGCGAGCTCCTCGCGCACGCCCAGATGCGGCGCCAACGGGTCGGCGTCCTGTGCACCGGCGAGCACCCGCAGCGTGCGGTGCGCGAGCAGCCGCACGAACCGCAACGGCACGACACCGTCGATCAGCCCGCGTTCGAAGAGGTGCTCGGCGGTCTGGACGCCGTCGGGATAGGGCTCGCCGTGCAGCGCCTCGTAGACCCGCGGGCCGAGGAAACCGATCCGCGCGCCGGGCTCGGCGATGGTGACGTGCCCCAGCGAGCCCCAGGAGGCGAAGACGCCGCCCATCGTGGGGTCGCGCAGGTAGACGAGGTAGGGCAGGCCCGACTGCTTGTGCAGCGTGATCGCGGCGGAGATCTTCACCATCTGCAGGAACGCGACGGTGCCCTCCTGCATGCGGGTGCCGCCGGAGGTCGGGGTCGCGAGGAGAGGGAGGCGCAGGGCGGTCGCGCGCTCGACGGCGGAGACGATCCGCTCCGCGGCCGCGACGCCGATCGATCCGCCGAGGAAGGCGAAGTCGCACGCGATGAGCGCCACCCGCTGGCCCCGGATGCGACCCTCGCCGGTGATGACGGCCTCGTCGTGGTGCGAGGTCTCCCGGGCGCGCTGCAGGTCGGCGGCGTACGCGGCGTCGGGGTGCACGTCGAGCAGGGGGCCGTCCCAGCTGGTGAAGGTGCCACGGTCGAGGATCGCATCGATGAGGTCCTGCGCCGTGATCGCCATGTTTGTCAGATTACTGGGAACACCTCGGCCGACGGACGCGTTGCACAAGGTCATGACCGTACCTAACGTGAAGCTCAACAACGGAACCTCCATCCCCCAGCTCGGCTTCGGCGTATGGCAGGTGTCGGACGACGGTGCCCGCGACGCCGTGGCGGAGGCCCTGCGCGTCGGGTACCGATCGATCGATACGGCTCGCGTCTACGAGAACGAGGCCGGCACCGGCCGGGCGATCGCGGAGAGCGGGCTCGCGCGCGACGAGGTCTTCCTCACCACCAAGCTGTGGAACGCGGACCAGGGTTTCGACGAGACCCTGCGCGCCTTCGACGCCTCCCTCGGCCGCCTCGGCACCGAGTACGTCGACCTCTACCTCATCCACTGGCCCGTCCTCGAGTACGACCGCTACGTCGACACCTTCAAGGCCTTCCAGCAGATCCGCGACTCCGGTCGCGCGAAGGCGATCGGCGTGAGCAACTTCACCGTCGAGGCGCTGCGTCGCGTCATCGACGAGACCGGCGAGACCCCGGCCGTGAACCAGATCGAGCTGCACCCGGGCCTGCCGCAGGACGAGCTGCGCGCCTTCCACGCCGAGCACGGCATCGCCACCGAGGCCTGGTCTCCGCTGGGGCAGGGCGAGTCGCTCGCCGACCCGGTGGTCGTCGAGGTCGCCGCCGCCCACGGGGTCACCCCGGCGCAGGCGATCCTGCGCTGGCACCTCCAGCTCGGCAACGTCGTGATCCCCAAGTCCGTGACGCCCTCGCGCATCGCCGAGAACTTCGACGTCTTCGGCTTCGCGCTGACGGACGACGAGGTCGCGCGGATCAGTGCGATCTCCGGCTCCCGCATCGGCCCCGACCCTGCGGAGTTCAACCTCCGCTGACCGCCACACCCCGCCACCCCCGGGACCGCCACCATGGTCCCGGGGTTCGACGGCGCCTCTTCCGCGCCTCTCGGATCCTGTCCGAATCGGACAACGTCCCTACTGACGCTTCGCACCGCTGGCGTGCGGTGGGGGATTCGGCCTCGGGTGGGGGAGACGCGGCGTGCCGCAGGGGAATCGGTGTTCAGTGGGGGAGTCGGCCGCAGATGGGGGAGAACCGGCGTTCAGTGGGGGAGCGAACGCGCGGTAGGGGCGACGCCGGCGTCCGATGGGGGATTCGGCGTCGAGCGGGGGACGTTCGAGCCCGCACCGGAGGAACGGCGCCTGATGGGGGACGGAACGCCGGGGTGGGTATTCGGCGCGGCGCGTGGGACGACGCCACACCACGGCTCCACCACCCCACCGACACTTCTCGAAGCGTTCTGCGACGAATCCGACGGCCGAACATCGCAGAACCCTTCGAAAGGGGGGCCTTGTCCATCTCGGACACAATCGGAGAGCCGCCCGCACATGAAGCGCCCGGTCCCACGGCCCCGACGAGACGACGGTCTTGCCGGACGCGGCCACGGACGAGCGAGGGACGGGCGGGGACACCGTCGACGAGCGCATGGGAGGACCCGAGCCGCTGGGCGAGCGGTCCGAGTTCTAAGCGAGCGGCGGTGCCCCCGCTCGGCCCGGCTGCCGGGCACCGTCCCCGATCACCTCAGCCACCGCCCGCGCCGCTTCGCGTCCTGCTCGATTCGCCCCGATCGTCGACGCCGACGGCCCGTATCCGAGCAGGTGCAGCCGCGGCTCACCGGCGACCTCGGTCGCCAGCCGCCCGGTCATGACGATGCCGCCGCCGGGCGATCGCAGACCGAGCGGCGCCAGGTGATCCATCGAGTAGCGGAAGCCGGTGCACCACAGGATCACGTCGGCCGCCGCGACGGAACCGTCGGCGAGCAGCGGACCGTCGGGCGTGAGCTCGCGGAACATGGGCTGCCGGACCAGCACCCCCGACTCGATGCCGGCGCGCAGCGCGGGCGTCAGCGGCAGTCCCGTCACCGAGACCACCGAGCCGGGCGGCAGGCCGGCCCGCACCCGCTCCTCGACGCGGGCCACGGCCGCGCGCCCCTTGGCCGGATCGAAGGGCGTCGAGTCCCACTGCACCTCGCGTCGCGTGAACCACATCGTGTCGGCGACCTCGGAGATCTCCAGCAGCAACTGCACGGAGGTGATGCCGGCGCCGACCACGGCCACCGTCTTCCCGGCGAAGGGCTCGGCGGTGCGGTAGTCGTGCGCGTGCAACTGGACCCCGCGGAACGACGAGGCCCCGCGCACCGTCGGCCAGAACGGGCTGTCCCAGGTGCCGGTGCAGTTGATGACGGCCTCGGTGCGGTACTCGAACGGCCCGGCGATCCCGTGCCCGGCGACGAGGTACCCCGAATCGGTCCGTGAGACCGACGCCACATGCGCCGGACGGTGGACGTCGATGTCGAAGCGCTCCTCGTACTCGCCGAAATACTCCGCGACGCCGGTCGAGGCCGGGATGTCGTCGCACTGCGTCCCCAATGCGTCCTGCAGGCCCCATCCCGGCAGGTCGTGGACGCGATTAGCGGAACGCAGCGTCAGCGACGGCCAGCGCTGTCGCCACGCCCCGCCGGGACCCGAGTTGTGATCGAGGATCACCGCGTCGTCGATGCCGAACCGGGGAAGGTAGTACGCGGCCGAAAGTCCGGCCTGGCCAGCACCGACCACCACGACGCGTGTCATCTCCCCAGGGTAGATTGCGGGCCATGATTGGTTACACGCTGGAGGAGAAGGTCGCCGTCATCGAGTTCCAGCGCCCCGAGGCGCGGAACGCCCTGAACCCGGAGATCATGGACGGGCTGGAGGCGGCGTTCGACCGCGCCGAGGCCGACGGGGCGTTCGTCATCGTGCTGACCGGGCAGGGAACGGTGTTCTCCGCGGGGGCGGATCTGCGGTCGGGCGCGGTGCTGGACAAGGACTTCATGACCCGGGTGATCCGGTTCTACCAGCGGGTGGAGTCGATGACGCAGATCGTCGTCGCGGCGCTGAACGGGCCGGCGTACGGGGCGGGTGTGCAGATGGCGATGGTCGCGGACCTGCGCGTGCTGGACCCGAGTGCCTCGATCGCCATCCCGGCCGCGAAGCTCGGCGTCACCATCGACAAGTGGACGCTGCGCCGCCTGGAGGATCTGGTGGGCGGCGGCCACGCCCGCGGGGTGCTGATGGCCGCGCAGACGATCGGGGCCGAGAAGCTGGCCGAGCTCGGCTTCGCCAACGCCATCGGCGACCGCGAGGCGGCGCTCGAGTTCGCCCGCGGCATCACCAAGCTCGCGCCGCTGTCGCTGCAGAACTACAAGGCGCTGTTCAAGAACGACGTCGCGCGGGAGCCCCTCACGGAGGACGAGGAGGCCCGGCTGCGCGCGGTGTGGGACTCGGAGGACATCAAGGAGGCCATCATGGCCCGGTTCGAGAAGCGCGAGCCGCGCTTTCAGGGTCGCTGACATGCGGCTGGGCAACGTCGTCACTTTCGCCGCCGGAGCGGCCGCGGGGATCGCTGGCGCCGCGGGGCTGCGCGCCGCGAGCGGCCTCAAACGATCGATGGGCGCGCAGGTCGACACCGTCTACACCAACACCGACCCCGACAGCCCGCACCAGCGGTTCGACGCGGCGAAGATCGCGCGCGGCGTCGTGGGGCGGGCCCGGCGCGGGCTGGGCGCACCGTCGGGCCCGATCCCGCTGGCCGCGGACCCGAGCCCGGAACAGGCCTCCGACCTGGCCGTCACCTGGTACGGGCATTCGTCCGTGCTGATCGAGGTCGACGGCTTCCGCGTCCTGGCGGACCCGGTGTGGGGCGAGCGGGTCTCGCCGTCGCCCACGATCGGGCCGGCGCGGCTGCACCCGGTGCCCGTGGCGCTGAGCTCGCTGCCGGAGATCGACGCGGTGGTCATCAGCCACGACCACTACGACCACCTCGACCTGCCCACGATCGACGAGCTCACCCGCGACCGGGACGTGCCCTTCTGCGTGCCGATCGGCGTCGGCGGGCACCTGCGGGCGTGGGGCGTCCCCGAGCACCGGATCGTCGAGCTCGACTGGGATCAGGCGCACGTGCTCACGCAGGGCGGGCGCAGCCTCAAGGTGGTGTGCACCGAGGCCCGGCACTTCTCGGGCCGCGGCCTCACCCGCAACTCGACCCAGTGGGCCTCGTGGTCGCTGGTCGGCCCGGAGCACGCCGTGTTCTTCGGCGGCGATACCGGCTTCACCGAACGGTTCAAGCTCGTCGGCGACCATTTCGGCCCGTTCGACCTGACGCTGCTGCCGATCGGGGCGTACGACCCGCTGTGGCCCGACATCCACACCAACCCGGAGGAGGCCGTCGCGATCCATCAGCTGATCGCCAAGCCGGGCGCGCCCCTCGTGCCGGTGCACTGGGCCACCTTCAACCTCGCCTTCCACGAGTGGTCCGAGCCCGTCGAGCGGCTGCTCGCCGCCGCGGAGGAGGCCGGGGTCACCACCGTGATCCCCATGCCGGGTGGCAGGGTCGACGGTGCGATCGCCCCTGGTCCGCGGGACTGGTGGCAGCGGGTCCGCTAGCCTGAGCGGCATGGATTTCAAGGATCTCGCGAACAAGGCCAAGGACGCTCTCGGGAAGAACCCGGGGCTCATCGACAAGGCCGGTGACTTCGTCGACGGCAAGACCGACGGCAAGTTCGCCGCCCAGGTCGACAGGGCGCAGGACGCGGCGAAGAAGTTCGTCGGCGGCGACGCACAGAAGTAACACACGAGAAAGAGCGTCACTGCACTCATGGGTCGTCATTACGCGCCGGGTGACTCGGCCGCGGAGCCGCGGCGCCGGCGGAACCTCGCTCGGATCCTGCTCGGCGCGGGGCTGGTCGCCGTGCTCGTGGCCGGCGTCGTCGCGATCGTGAGCGGGCGGTTCGAGCGGTGCGGCGCCCAGCACACCGTCACCGTGATGGCAGATCCCGCGCTCGCTCCGGCGGTGCGCTCGCAGGCGTCGCTCGCGTCGGACCGGTGCACGACCTTCGCCGTGGCGGAGGTGCCGGACGGAGAGGCTGCTGGCCGGCTCGCCGGTGGCGGGGAGGGCGCCGACCTGTGGCTGGCGCCCTCGCGCAACCGGTCCGACGCGGTGTCGGCGCAGCTCGGCCGCGAGGTGCCGACGACCGTGGTCGCCGCGTCCCCGATCGTGTTGGCGGGCGCGAGCATCCCGCAGCCGGCGAGCTGGCTCGAGGCGATGTCGCAGGCCAGCATCCGCGCCGTGCCCTCCGGCTCGCCGTACGCCGACGGGCCCGTCGTGGTCGGCGTCGCCGAGGCGGGCGCGCCGGGCGGCAACCTGCAGGGCCTCGACGTCGCGCTCGCGCAGTACGCGCAGGCCGCCAAGCGGGTCAGCGGCGAACCCGTGCGGGCGGCGGCCGACGCGGGCGGCGTCGTGGTCGTCCCCGAGTACGCGTACCTGGCGGCCAAGAAGACCAAGGGCGATGTCGCGGCGAGCGTGCCCAAGACGGGCACGCCGCGGGACGAACTCCTGCTCGCCGTCACCGCCACCGGCGACCGGCTGCCCGTCGCGAAGGACGCCGGCCAGCGCCTCGCGAGGGCTTTCGCCTCCGCGGACGGCCGCGCGGCCCTCGCCCGCGACGGTCTGCGCGGCACCGACCTGGCGGAGGCACCGTCGGGCGGCGTGGGAGCGGTCACCAAGCTCCCCGACCCGAACCCACAGCTCCTGGCCCACGCCCTGCAGGCCTTCAGCACCCTGGAGGTGCCGCTCAAGACGCTGGTCGTGGTCGACACGTCCGGCTCGATGGAGGAGAAGGTCGGCACCACCACCCGCATCGGGATGCTGGCGTCGGGCTTCACCAAGGTGGTCACCCAGATCCCGGACGCGAACGCCGTCGGCCTGTGGACCTTCTCGCTCGCCCCGAACGGCGGCAAGGACTGGACCGAGGTCGTGCCCACCGCGCGGCTCTCCGACAAGCGGGGTGACAAGACCCAGCGGCAGGTGCTTCTCGACGGGGTGAACTCGCTCCCCGGTCGCGTGCGCGGCGGCACCGGCCTGTACGACACGACGCTCGCCGCGTACCGGCAGGCCGTCAAGGACTTCGACCCCGCCTACTCGAACTCGCTCATCCTGCTCACCGACGGCGGCAACGAGAAGGACGGCGGCACCACGCTGGAGCAACTGGTCGCGGAGCTGCGCAAGCTCGTGGACCCGGCCCGCCCGGTGAACATCCACACCGTCGGCATCAGCAAGGACGCGGATCTGCCGGCGCTGAGGAAGATCGCGGACGCCACCGGCGGTACCGCGCAGTCGGCCGACACGCAGGAGCAGATGCTCACCGATTTCGTGACGGCGATCGCCAAGCGCGCGAAATAGCTGGTGCCCCCGACAGGAATCGAACCTGCGACCTGATCTTTAGGAGAGATCCGCTCTATCCGACTGAGCTACGAGGGCGTGCGGCACGATTCTAGCCACGTGCGCCGCACCGGGTACATTCGGATGTCCGAGTTTGCACCAGCACGAGGGGGAGACGCGCGTGCCCACCGGCGTCATCGTGGTTCTGATCGTCACTCTGGCGTCGCTGGCACTGATCCAGTGGCGTGTCGTACGACGCTGGTCCAGCCGTCCCGCGCGCATCGCGGGCACCCTCGCCGGCGTCGCCGCGGCGGCGCTCACGGTGGCCGCGGCGGTCGGCCTGCTCGCGGGCGCGGGTCGCATCGCCCCCGAGGGTGTGCGCTGGATCAGCGCGGCCGGCCTGACCTGGCTCGCCACGGTCTTCTACTTGCTGCTCACCCTCCTCGTGCTGGGTGTGCTGTGGGTGCTCACCCGCCTGGTCCGGCTCGTCCGGCCCGGGTTCGACGGTGCGCCGCTCCGCCGCGTCGTGGCACTGGCCGGGGTGGCGGGCGCCGTCGCCGCCACGCTCTACGGCCTGGTCGAGGCGGCCACCCCGCGGGTCACGCACACCGCAGTGCCGCTGGCGTCACTGCCCGCGGCGTTCGGGCCGCTGAAGGTCGCGCTGATCACCGACATCCACGCCGGCCCGGTCCGGAACCGGACGTTCGTGCAGGGCGTCGTGGACCGGACCAACGCCGAAGCGCCGGACCTGGTGATCCTCGGCGGCGACATGATCGACGGCACGGTCGCGCAGATCGGTGAGGACCTGGCTCCGCTGCGCGGGCTGCGTGCCCCGCTCGGCGTGTTCGCGGTGACCGGCAATCACGAGTACTACGCGGGCGACGCCGTCAACTGGGTGCAGCGCTGGCGCGACGTGGGGGTGCGGCCGCTGGTGAACGAGTCGGTGCGGCTCGAGCGCGGCGGTGCCGCGATCACCGTGGTCGGCGTGAACGACCGCAAGGGCGCGCCGCCGCTGGCGGTGGACTACGACGCGGCGTTCGCCGGCGTCGACCCCGCAGGCTTCGCGCTGGCCGTCGCGCACGAGCCGGTGCAGGGTCGCGAGTTCGCGAAGCGCGGGGCGGATCTGCAGGTCGCGGGGCACACGCACGGCGGCCAGCTGTGGCCCTTCCGGTACCTCGTGAAACTGCAGCAGCCTGCCGTGGCGGGGCTCGAGAAGGTGGACGGGATGCCCGTCTACACCAGCCGCGGCGCCGGTGCGTGGGGGCCGCCGGTGCGCGTCGCGGCGCCGCCCGAGATCGCGATTCTTCAGCTGCGCGCGGCCTGACCTGCGCATAATCGGCACATGGCCGGTCGGATGCAGGTGCGCGCGAGTACCGAGGTCGGTCCGATCCGGGTGAGCGTGGCCCCGACACGCGGCGCGAAGGGACGCGCCGCCGATCCGTCGCGGCAGCGGGCCTCGACGTCCCAGCGCGTCTCCACCGCGCAGCGGGCCGCCACCGCGGGGCGTGCCGTCGCCACTGGGCTGCGGTTGCCGAAGAAGGCGGATCTCCCGCCGCCCGTCGCGCCCGCCGGTTGGTACCCGGATCCCGAGGACGTGGCGCGGATGCGCTGGTGGAGCGGTGACAAGTGGACCCGCCGGTTCGCGGAGCCCGGCGCGGTCCCGGTCGTCACGCGCCGGTCGGACGCCCCGCCCCGGCTCGCGCCACGGCCGAGGACCGCCCGCAGGCAGGGGGTGTTTCAGAATGTCGGGTTTTCGGGCCCCAGAGGTGCGCGGCGAGCATCGTCGGCCCGCCGAACCCGAAATTCTGAACGCACCGAGTGATCAGGAGTCCCGCGCCTCCTGCGCGCCCCGCGACGCCAGCTGGTCGGCGAGCTCGTTGCCCTCGTTGCCGGCGTGTCCCTTCACCCAGCGCCAGTCGATCTCGTATCGGGCGGCGGCCTGCTCGAGGCGCTGCCACAGCTCGACGTTCTTCACCGGCTGCTTGTTGGCGGTCTTCCAGCCGTTGCGCTTCCAGCCGGCCACCCACTTGGTGATGCCGTTCTTCACGTACGAGCTGTCGGTGTACAGCACCACGGGCATGGGGCGCGTGATCGCCTCGAGCGCTGAGATCGCGCCCATGAGTTCCATGCGGTTGTTGGTCGTGTCCTTCTCGGCGCCGTAGAGCTCCTTCTGATGGTCGCCGAACCGCAGCACCGCGCCCCAGCCGCCCGGACCGGGATTGCCCAGGCACGCGCCGTCCGTGTAGATAACGATCTCTTCCGCCACGGGGAGCCATCCTAGCGGGGCGCGCTACCGTGAAGCGGTGCCGAACAACCACTACCACCACCTCGCCTTCGGTCCGGGCGCGGTGGATCGCCAGCGGCGGGGCGGCGGCCCGCCCGGGTACGCCGGCGCGCTGGAACGGCCGGACGACGGTCCGCAGGACCTCACCGATCGCGAGCTGTTGGTGATCTCCCGCGCGGACCAGTTCTGCCTCGCCACCGTCACCCCCACGGGGTGGCCCTACCTGCAGTACCGCAGCGGGCCCGCAGGTTTCGTGCGACACGACCCGGCCACCGGGCGGCTGCGGTTCACCGACCTCACGGGCAACCGGCAGTTCGTCACCCTCGGCAACCTCGACGCCGACGACCGCCTCGCCATGTTCTTCGTCGACTACCCGCGCAGGATCCGGCTCAAGGTCTTCGGCCGCGGCACGATCATCGAGACCGACGAGGCCCGCACCATCGAGATCGCCGTCGAGGCCTACGACTGGAACTGTCAGCGCAGCATCATCCCGCGCTTCGACCGGGACTACCTCAAGCAGCTGGGCGCCGCGTATCAGAAGGTGGCCGCTGAGCGGGAGGCCGAGCTCCAGGCCGAGATCGATCGGTTGCGCGCCCGCGTCGCCGAGCTCGAGGGCTGACGCTGCTCGCCGTGTCCCGGGCGCTCGGCGTCAGAGCGGCTGGGTCGGGCCGTCGAACCGCGGATCGCGGCGGGGGATCGCCTCGGTCTCGGGCTTCGGCGAGACCTTCACGGGGCGCGGCGGCCGCTTGACCACGACCGTGTGCTGCTCCGACGGTGCCATCGGGCCGGTCTTCCGGGGCTGCGGGGCGCCGGCGGGCCAGTTCCGGTCCCAGTCCGGCTGGGGCCGACGCCGCGCCACGGGCGCCACCGCCGTGTTGTGCTCCTCCATCGCCGCCGGCGCAGTCGCCGGTGCCGGTACGGGGGCCGGTACGGGGGCCGGTGCGGCGGCCGGTGCGGGTATCGGCGGTGCGACGGGGCGGGCCCAGCTCGGGTCCGGGACCGGACGCTGCGCCGGTGCCGGGGCAGCCTGCGGCGGCAGCGCCGCGGTCGGCGCGAAGGGCGGCGCCGGGACGGGCGGCAGCGGGGCCGCGGCAGGGGCGGACCGTCGGGCGAGGAGCAGCGCGAGGGTACCGAGCAGGACCAGCACGGCGCCGACCACGACGACGTAGGGCCCGACCGCGGCGGCGGTGTCGACCGTCAGGCTCAGGCCCTCGACGGTGACCTTCTGCGAGCCGATCGGCGCGATGAGGGCGTAGGCGCCGACGCCGAGCGCGCCGAGTCCGCACGCGCCCGCGGCGACGGCCAACGGGCGCCGCAGCCGAACCGGCCCGAACGCCGCGACGGCGGCGAGGAGCAGCGCCGCGGCCGCGAGGCCGATCACGGACCAGCCCGCCCACGCGGCGTTGACCGGCACGACCGAGGAGACGTCCCGCCCCCCGACCGACGGCATCGTCACCGCGCCGACGCCCGTGACCTCGGCGCGTACCTCCGCCGGCAGCCCGACCGTGCGCGCGACCTCGGGCAGTGTCGCGGTCACGGTGAACCAGGTCAGGAACGCCGACGCGACGAGGCCGGCGGCGCCGGCAGCGGTGAGCACGAGCCCGGCGAGGCGCGGCACGGTGCCGGTTCGCTGCGGAGCGGGCGTGGAATCGGGCATTGCGGGCCTCCTCGGGCGGGTCGTCCACGACGCTAGGCGGCTGCGGTTGGCGGCCGCTTAAAGTCCGGCTGAATCGATGGCTACTGACGGGTACACTGAGCCGATGACACAGCCACTCGCAATCTGTCCCACGTGGGTGATCGGGTGACTGCGGCGCTGCAGCAGACGGACGACCCGAAGGGGCGCGCGAAGACCCGTCGGCGGCTGATCCGGGCGGCGTACCTGGTGTTCGCGCAGTACGGCTACGGCTCGACGACCGTGAAGATGGTGTGCGAGGCGGCCGGGTTCACGCGGGGCGCCTTCTACTCGAACTTCACCAGCCTCGAGGAGCTGTTCATCGAGGTCTGGCGGTTCCACGTGCAGTGGATCATGGACATCATGGCCAAGGTCGTCGAGACCTACACGGTGCAGGGCGCCGACTACGGCAAGCTCATCGAGATGGCCGTGCGGGCGATCCCCGTCAACGAGCGCTGGCAGCGGGTCAACGCCGACTTCGTGGCGCTGTGCACCCGGACCCCCGAACTCAACCAGACGGTCCGCGATGCGCAGCAGATGCTGCTGGCCAACATGATCCCGACGGTGATGCACGTCCTCGAGGCCGCCGGCCGCCGCGTCACCAGGCCCGAGGCGCTGGGCTACGCGCTGCTCGCCGTGCACGAGGGCACCGCGTCGTACTGCGTCATCGACCCGACCAGCGAGACGCTCAAGCAGAACCGGATCGACCTGCTCACCGCCACCCTGAACATGTACAGCGAGCCGATCGCGTGAGCCGCACCGCGCTGGTCATCGGCATCGGCGCCGGCGACCCGTCCCATCTGACGCTGGGCGCCGTGGACGCGATGCGCGCCGCCGACGCGCTGTTCGTGCTCGAGAAGGCCGCGGCGTCCTCGCTGACCGCGATGCGACAGGCGTTGGTCGATCGGCACGCCCCGGGCGCTCGGGTGGTCCTGGTGCCCGATCCGCCCCGGGACCGTTCGGCCGAGCGCGGCGCGTCCCGGCCCGACGGTGCCTACGCCGCCAATGTCGCGGACTGGCACGACGCCCGCGCCGCGGCGCTGGCCGCCGCGATCGTCGAGCACGTGCCCGAGGGTGGCTCGGCGGGCTTCCTGGTGTGGGGCGACCCGTCGCTGTACGACTCGACGCTGCGGGTGCTCTCGCGGGTCGCCGACGAACTGCCGATCACGCCGAGGGTCATCCCCGGCATCACCAGCGTGCAGGCGCTCACGGCGGCGCACGCGATCCTGCTCAACCGGGTGGGCGAGCCGATCCACATCACGACCGGCCGCCGGCTGCGCGAGGACGACGGCCGCAACACCGTCGTCATGCTCGACGCCGACTGCACCTTCCGCGAGACCGCCCGGCCCGACGACCACGTCTACTGGGGCGCCTACCTCGGCACCCCCGACGAGATCCTCCTCGACGGTGCCGTGGGCGAGGTGGGGGAGCTCATCGCCCGCACCCGCGCCGAGGCGCGCGCGAAGCACGGTTGGATCATGGACGTCTACCTGCTCCGCCGCCCCTGATCGTCGCGGCTGAAGAGGAGGTCCCCTGCGCGACGCGCGACCTGCGCGCGCGTCATTCCCGGGTGATCCGCCGCGAGCAGACTGCTACTGATCGCTGCGGCGAAGGCGAGGAAGGCGCGCGCCTCGACCTCGTCGGGATCGTCGCAGACCAGGGCGATCGCGTCCCGCAGCAACCGCATCCGGGCGTTGTCGACGCGACGCAGCCGGGCGGCCACGGCGTCGTCGCGCCGAGCCCAGTCGCGGACCGCGAGGTCGATGGGCAGCAGGCGCTCGGAGAAGGTGAGTCGGCCCGCGACCCGGACTTGATCGAGCGCGTTCTCGGTCGCCTCCGCCGACTGCCGGATCACCGCGTCGACGGTCTCCTCCTCCCAGGTGTCGAGCATCGCCGTGAGCAGGGCATCACGGTCGGCGAAGAACCCGTAGAACCCGCCCTTGGTGACGCCGAGCGACGTGGCGAGCGCCTCGACGCGCACCGCGTCGACCCCGCCCGCGGCCAGGGCTGCGAGCCCGGCCTCGACCCATCTCGCCCGTGGCGTGCGCAGGGCGCCCATCGCGCCTCCTCTCGTCCCCCCGATCCTATTGTGCGGTCGCGTACAACGTGTCATCCTCGAGTTATACGTATTCGTATAACTCGAGGAGGATCCGATGATCAGGTGGGCCGGTCGGTTGATCGTGGTGTTCGGGGTGGCGCACACGGTGCTCGCCCTCGGCTTCAAGGGGCGCGGCAACGCCCGCACCTGGTTCGGCGGCGGGATCCGGAACGAGGAGTTGGGCGCGCCGGAACCCGCGAGCAGCGCGTACTGGTTCTCGCTCAACAGCTTCGGAGTTCCGATGGCTCTGGTCGGCGCGTTGGTCCTCCGGCTCGACCGCCGCGGTATCGCGCCGTCGTACCTGCTCGCGGGAGCGCTCGCCGCGTGGACCGCGCAGTGCGCCGTCGTGCTGACCCGCACCCCGTGGCCGATCATGGCGGCGGCATCGGGGCTGCTGTTCGAGGGCACCCGCCGCGCACGTTCCCGGGGTGGCCGCACGAACGTCGTCTCCAGCGGCGCACCGTCCGGAAACCTCCGGGTCGAGGGAGGCCGGCGCCGCTGAGCCCGACGTTCGTGCGCGGACCCCGAGTACCGGGGACCCCGAGTACTCAGTTCAACGCGGCGAGCACCTTCTCCGCCAGCTCCGGCCGGCAGATCACGAGGTCGGGGAGGTAGGGGTCGGGGTTGTTGTAGGTGAGCTCGGACCCGTCGAGGCGCGAACAGTGCAGCCCCGCGGCCCGCGCGACGCCGACGGGCGCGCACGAGTCCCACTCGTACTGGCCGCCGGCGTGCAGGTACACGTCGACCTGCCCGGTGACGACGGCCATCGTCTTCACCCCGGCGGAACCCAGGGAGACGGGCGTGAGTCCGAGCGATTCCGCCACCCGGAACATGCCGGGCGTCGCGCGACTGCGCGACAGGGCCAGGTTGCCGGTCAGCGAGCCCGTGGGAGCGACCACGGTGTCGGAGCGGAAGACCTGTCCCATCGCGGGCAGCGAGACGGCGCTCCGCACCGGCTGCCCGCCCTGCGTCAGCGCCACGTGCACCGCGTAGTCGGGGCGATGCGCGGCGTAGTCGCGGGTGCCGTCGAGCGGGTCGATCACCCACACCCGCTCGGCGGAGAGCCGCTCCGTCGAGTCGGGTGCCTCTTCGGAGAGCACCGCGTCGTGCGGCCGGTACCGCTGCAGGACCCGCGCGATCCAGGCCTGCGCGAGCCGGTCGCCGGTGTCTCCGAGCACCCCGTCGTCCAGCAGCGACCCGTGCCGGATGGCCTGCAGGATGCGCCCGGCACCGTCGGCGATCTCGGCCGCGAGGTCGATGTCGGACAGATCGCCGCCGGAACGGCCGAAGAAGGTCATACCCCCACACTAGATTGGACCCATGCCGGAGCTTCCCGAGATCACCGCGATCGCGGACTACGTGGGCGCCAAGGCCGTCGGTACGCAGGTCCGGCGGGTCGACGTGGCCGCCCTGTCCGTCCTCAAGACCTACTCGCCGGGCCCGCACGACCTGGTCGGGGCCACCGTCACCGGCACCCGCCGGATCGGCAAGTACTTCGTCCTCGATTGCGAGAAGCCCGACGGTGAGCGGCTCTCCCTCGTGGTGCACCTCTCGCGGGCGGGGTGGTTGCGCTGGTCCGACAAGCTCTCGCCGACCCCGCTCAAACCCGGTGGCAAGTCGCCGATCGCACTCCGCGTGCACGTCGGGCCGGAGGGGGAGGGCTTCGACCTCACGGAGGCGGGCACGCAGAAGCGGCTCGCGGTGTGGATCGCGGCTGATCCGCAGGAGATCGAGATGGTCGCCACCCTGGGCCTCGACGCGCTGGCCGTGAGCCGCGACGAGTTCGGCGCGATCCTCGCGGGCTCCCGCGCGCAGCTCAAGACCCTGCTGCGGGACCAGCGGACGATCGCGGGGATCGGCAACGCCTACTCGGATGAGATCCTGCACGCGGCGAAGCTCTCGCCCTTCGCGGCGGCGAAATCGCTGGACGTGGAGCAGGCGGATGCCCTGTACGCCGCGATGCGCTCGGAGCTCGACGATGCCGTGGCCCGGTCCGTCGGGCAGCACGTCGCCACCCTCAAGGCGGAGAAGCGTTCGGGGATGCAGGTGCACGCCCGTACCGGCAGCCCGTGCCCCGTCTGCGGCGACACGGTGCGCGAGGTGTCGTTCGCGGACCGCTCGTTCCAGTACTGCCCCACGTGCCAGACGGGCGGGAAGATCCTGGCGGACCGTCGGATGTCGAAGCTTCTGAAATAGCCGAAAACGCCCGAAGGATAGGCATCACTTTGTGAACTGCAGTAGGCGTGCCTTACCTTCTAGGGATGATCTGGGGTGATGCCGTCCCGAACTTCCTCATCGGCCTTCGTGAAGGGCTTGAGGCGGGACTGATAGTGAGCATCCTGTTGGCCGCCGTGAAGAAGTCGGGCGGCTCGAGGGTGCCGGTGTGGTTGGGTGCGCTGGGCGCGGCGTCGTTGTCGGTGAGCTTCGGCGCGGTGCTGACGTTCACGACCTCGGAGCTGTCCGCCACGGCGCGCGAGGTGGTCGCGGGCACGCTGAGCGTGGTCGCGGTGATCCTCGTGACGATCATGATCTTCTGGATGCGGCGCACGGCCGCGTCGCTGTCGAAGAGCCTGCGCGGCGATGTCGAGACCGCGCTCGCGCTCGGCGCGGGCGCGCTGGTGCTGACGGCCTTCTTCGCCGTCGCACGCGAGGGCCTCGAGACCACGCTCTTCTTGTGGACGGCGGCGCGGGCCTCGGGCGACGCGGTCGCCCCGGCGGTCGGCGCCGCGCTCGGTCTGCTGGTCGCCTTCGGGATCTGCGTGCTGCTCTACCGGCAGGCAGTCCGCCTCGACCTGGGCAAGTTCTTCCGCTACACGGCGGTGCTGCTCATCGTGGTGGCGGCCGGTGTGCTCGCCTACGGCCTCGGCGACCTCCAGAACGGCGGCGTCCTGCCCGGCCGCACGTGGCTCGCCTTCGACCTCAGCGGCACCATCAGTCCCGACTCGTGGTGGGTGGCGCTGATCAGCGGCATCACCAACCTCGCGCCGAAGATGACGGTGCTGCAGGTGCTCGCCTGGATCGCGTACGTGGTGATCGTGCTGGGGCTGTTCCTCGGCACCACACCGCCGGCGCCCGTCGCCGGTGCGCACGACAAGGGCCGCTTCGAGACCTGGGCCGCGCGCCTGGCCGGCCGCCGCACGCTGCCCGTCGCGGGTGTCGTGGTGCTGGTGCCGATGCTCGTCGCCGGCCTGATCATCGCCCTCCTGCCAGCCAAGCCGCCGGCGGCGGGTTCGGTCATCGTCACCGCCGCGGACTGCGCGAAGGGCTTCTCCGGCGCGGGCCCGGGCCTGCAGCGGATCACCGTCACGAACAAGTCCGGCAAGTCCGGCGAGATCACCCTCGTCGACAGCGGCGACGCCGTGGTCGGCGAGATCGAGACGCTCGGCCCGGCCACCACCGCCGACCTGTCGGCGACGCTCGGCAACGGCGGCTACCAGTTCGTCTGCTACCTCGCGGGGCAGAAGGCCACGCGGTCCGCGCAGTTCACCGTCACCGGTGGCTCGGGGAACACCCCGCAGGCCGTCTCGCGGGTCACGAAGGACGATCTCGACGGCGTGAACGTGAAGTACCAGGACTACGTCCTGACGGTGCTGCCCTCGGTCGAGGAGGCCTTGGGCCGGGTGAAGAGCGCGCTGACCGGCGGCGACACCGCGGGCGCCAAGCGCGCCTGGCTCGACGCCATGACGGCGTGGGAGCGGGTCGGCGCCTCGTACAACAGCTTCGGTGACGCGGGCAAGGCCGTCGCCGGCTTGCCGGACGGGTTCGCCGACGGTGTCCGCGACCCGGAGTTCTCCGGAATCCGGCGGATCGAGTACGGGCTGTACACCGGCGAACCGTCGGCGGCGCTGGTGGCGCAGGTCGACAAGACCCTCGACGGGATCGCGAAGGTCCGCAAGGACCTGCGCACCGACGACATCGCCGGGGACTCCAAGACGCTGTCGCTCCGCGGCCACGAGATCCTCGAGGACGCGCTGCGCGACCACCTGACGGGCGTCAGCGATCAGGGGGCGCACTCCGGCTACGCGGCGACCGCCGCGGACGTGGACGCCACCCGCACGGTGCTGCAGATCGTCGAGCCGCTGCTCACGCCCCGCGACCCGAACCTGCTGCCGACCGCGCGCCGCCAGCTCGACGACATCGTCAAGGCCCTCGACGCCGTCAAGCGGCCCGACGGCACCTACCCGCCGCTCGACGCGCCCACGCTCGCGCAACGGCAGAAGATCAACGGCACCGTCGGCGCGGCTCTCGAGACCCTGTCCGCCGTGCCCAACCTCCTGGAGGTCCCCAAGCATGACGGATGAGAACCCCACCGGCCCGGGTCGCCGGAAGTTCCTGCAGGGCACGGCGGTCGGCGCCGTCGGTGTCGCCGCGATCGGCGGGGTCCTCGCCGGGGGCGCCCGGAGCGACGCGGCGCAGTCGGCGGTCCCGAGGCCCGCTGATTCCTACCCGTTCGAAGGGGCCCACCAGTCCGGTGTGCTGACGCCGGCGCCGGCGGCGAAGCAGGCATCGCTGATGGTCGCGGCGTTCGATGTGATCGCCGCGGACCGTGCCGGTCTCGAACAGTTGCTGCGGACGATCACCGACCGCGCGCGGTTCCTCACCGCGGGCGGCGCGCCCACCGACCTCGGCGTGGGGAAGCCCCCGTCGGACAGCGCGGTCCTGGGCCCCGTGGTCCCGGCCGACGGGCTGACGATCACACTCGGCGTGGGGGACTCGCTGTTCGACGACCGGTTCGGGCTGAGCGCGCGCAAGCCGCGCAAGCTCAAGCCGATGACGGTGTTCCCGAACGACCAGCCCGACGCCGCGCAGATGCACGGCGACCTCGTGCTGCAGCTGTGCGCCAACAACCCGGACACCGTGCACCACGCGCTGCGCGACATCGCCAAGCACACCCGCGGCGCGATGCAGCTGCGGTGGAAGATGCAGGGCTACGGCGCTCCGCCGCGGCCGGAGGGCTCGTCGCGGAACCTGCTGGGCTTCAAGGACGGAACGGCCAATCCCGTGGGGAACCAGGCCGAGCAGCTGATCTGGGTGGCCGGCGGTGACGAGCCCGCGTGGACCCACGGCGGCACCTACATGGTGGTGCGGCTCATCCGGATGCTGGTCGAGTTCTGGGACCGCGTCTCGATCGCGGAGCAGGAGGGGATGTTCGGGCGTCGCCGCGATTCGGGCGCCCCGCTCGACGGTGCCGTCGAGACCGACGACCCCGACTACTCGAAGGACCCGGACGGGACCGTCATTCCGACCGATTCCCACATCCGCCTGGCGAACCCGCGCGAGGGCGAGAAGACGGAGAAGCAGCGCCTGGTGCGCCGGTCGTACAACTACGACCTGGGCCTGGACATGAACGGCAACATGGCCTGCGGCCACGTCTTCATCTGCTTCCAGCAGGATGTCGAGGCGCAGTTCGAAGAGGTGCAGAAGCGGCTGATCGACGAGCCGCTGACGGACTACGTCACCCCGTTCGGCGGCGGCTACTTCTTCGCCGTGCCCGGCGTGCGCGGTGGCGACGACTTCCTGGGGGCCGGGCTGTTCCGGTAGTACGACGGTGCCGGGGCTCGGTCCGCCGGACCCCGTTCGGCAGGCCAGCAGCCCTGCGTCGCCGGGCATTTCGGGTGCGGATGGGCTCCCGCACCCGTTTCACCCGGTCGCACCCGGCGTGCAGGGTGCGCTCGCGCGGTTCGGGTGCGGATGGCTTCCCGCACCCGAAATGCCCGCCCCGTACAACGATGCCGCCGGACCCTGGGTGAGGGGTCCGGCGGCATTCGTCTTCTCGCGGCCGGTGAGTGCCGCGGCGGCGGGGACTACTTGATCAGCTTGTCCACGCCGTCGTTCTCGCCCGTCTCCGGGTCGTAGTCGCCGAGCAGGAAGTCGCCCTCGGCGGCCTCGTCCTCGATCTCCTGGGACACGGCCGCGGCCTGCGCCAGCGCGGCGTTGCGGCGCGCGATCGTGACGCCGGCACCGGCGACGGCGCCGCCGAGCGCGAGCGCGGCCAGCCACGGCTTGTTCAGGCGGTCGCCCAGCAGGTGGTCGACGGAGTACGTGCCCGGGCCGGTCAGGGCCAGCGCGGCGGCCGCGACACCGAGGGTGATCGGGTACTCGTTGCCGCCGCCCTGCGCGGCGAAGCCCTGCGGGCGGTGCACCTCGGCGGCGACGATCATCGCGCCGACGCCACCCGCAGCGGCCAGCGGCGTCGCGGCGCCGAGAGCCAGTGCGGCGCCGGCCAGCTCGCCCGCGCCCGCGAGGGCCGCATTCGGCTTGCCGGGCGCGAAGCCCATCGACTCGAATCCCTGGCCGGTGGCCTCCAGGCCGTGCCCGCCGAACACACCGAAGAGCTTCTGCGCGCCGTGGTAGGCGAGCGCCCCGCCGACGGCGGTACGCAGGGCCAGGAGCCCGAGGTCACGTGCGGTGTTCTTCTGTCCCATGTCTGGTGTCCCTTCCAGCGGTGATCGTCGGTTCTGGTGACGTTCAACCGGACCGCGGTCCCGGGGATTCCGTGAGATGCGAAATGTGTCGCACGTCACCTGCTCACACCACGAGCTGTCCCTGAAGGTCCGGCACGGACGCGCCGCCGGTGGCCCGACGGTACGCCGCCCCCACCAGTTCGATGGCCTGGGCCAATTGGTCCGGCGGCAGCGAATAGGGGATGCGGATGTTGCGCTCGAGGGCACCGTCGACCCCGAAGGCGGAGCCGGCGGCGATGCGCACCCCGAGGCCGGCGGCGGCCGCGGCGGTGGCGGTCCCGACGGGGCGAGGCAGCGTCACCCACAGGCACAGGCCGCCGACGCCGGGCGAGACGCGCGCCCCCGGAAGGTGCTCGGCGACGGCCTCCAGGGCGACCGCGCGGCCGGCGCGCAGGGCGTCGAGCCGCCCGGGGAGGAAGTCGGCGAGGTGGTCGAGGGCGTAGCCGGCGGCGAGTTGCTCGAAGACGGCGCCGGCGAGGTCCATGTCGTGCCGGGCGGCGGTCAGTGCGTCGGGCGAGTTCTCGGTGCGGATCCAGCCGACCCGAAGACCGGCCCAGATGGTCTTGCTCGCGGAGCCGATCGTGATGATCCGGGCGCCGCGCGGCGCGAACGCCGCCACCGGCGGGGGAGCGGGCGCGTCGAGGGCCAGCTCGGCCATGGTCTCGTCGACGACGACGGGCACGCGGTAGCGCGCGGAGATCTCCCCGAGCCGCCGTCGGCCGGCCTCGTCGAGGAGCAGCCCCGTCGGGTTGTGGAAGTCGGGAATGGTGAAGATGATCCGCGGATTCTGTTGCTTGACCACCGCCTCGACCTGATCGAGGTCCCAGCCGTGCTCGGGATGCAGGCCCACCGCCACGGGCCGCGCGTTGTGCCGGCGCAGCGCCAGGATCGTGCCGTGGTGCGTCGGCTGCTCGATGATCACCCGGTCGCCGGGATGCACCAGCGTGTCGAGGACCACCCGTAGCGCGTGCTGCGCACCGGAGGTGACGAGCACCTGGTCCTCGGTCGTCGGCAGGCCGCGGTCGGTGTATCGCCGCGCGATCGATTCCCGCAGTGCCCGAACACCTCCCGGGTACAGGCCGATGCCCGCGAGGTAGGGCGGCGCGCATTCGAGGGCGTGCCGGTAGCCGTCGTGCACGATCTGGTCGGGCGCCGACGGTGCCGCGATGTTCAGCCGGATCAGGTCGGCCTCGGGCCCGGTGTCGGCGGGCTCGGCCGGCACGGAGTGGGGAAGCGTGAGCACGCTCCGCGCGCCCTGCCGGGACTGCAGGTGCCCGCTGTCACGGAGCTCGGCGTAGGCGGCGGTCACCGTCGTCCGGCTGACGTCGAGGTGGGCCGCCAGGGCGCGCTCGCTCGGTAGCGCGGTCCCGACGGGGACCCGACCGTCCAGGACGAGAAGGCGCAGGGCCTCGGCGAGGGCGAGGTAGGCCGGCCGCGGCGCGCGGCGCGCCGGTCCCACGCCGCCGTCGGCCTTCCAGGAGCCGAGCTGGCGGACCAGGGCGGCCGCGCCGACGGTGCCAGTTGACGGGAACATGAGGCCAGTATCTCAGAACTGGCTATGGATTGCCATGCCACTTGGCGTCACTCTGGGTGTCATGATGATTCGACTGATCAAGCTGTTCGTGGGCCTGTGGCTGTACGGCACGGCCATGGTCGCGATCCTGCGCGCCGGGCTGGGCAACATGCCGTGGGACGTGCTGCACCAGGGACTCGCGGAGAAGATGCACCTCTCGGTGGGGGTGGTCTCGATCATCGTGGGCGCGCTGGTGCTCCTCCTGTGGATCCCGATCCGGCAGAAGCCGGGCTTCGGCACCGTCGCCAACGTGATCGTGATCGGCGTCGCCTTCGACACCATGGCACCGCTGTTCCCGGAGGACCCCGCGCTGGTCGTGGCGATCCCGATGATGGTGGGCGGCATCGTCCTCAACGCCTTCGCGACGGTGCTCTACATCGGGGCCGGCATGGGGCCCGGCCCGCGGGACGGCCTGATGACGGGGCTCGTCGCCCGCACCGGCGGCTCGGTGCGCGTGGTGCGCACGTCGATGGAGGTGCTCGTGGTGATCGTGGGCTTCCTGCTCGGCGGGACCCTCGGCGTCGGGACGCTGCTGTACGCCGTCGGCGTCGGCCCGCTGATCCAGCTGTTCGCGCGCACCGGCCTCGGCGGCCCGGCGCTCGCGCAGGGCGGCGACGGGCACGGCGGCGGCGAGGAGGCGGTCGCTACTGTGGGGGAATGCGGATCCTCATCACCGGAGCCAGCTCCGGCCTCGGCGAAGGCATGGCTCGGACGTATGCGGAGCGCGGCGAGGACGTAGGGCTGCTGGCTCGCCGACTCGACCGGCTGGAGGCCCTGCGCGCCGAGCTCGTCGCGTGCCCGAAGACGGGCGCCGTCGAGATCGAGCGGCTCGATGTCACCGATTTCGACGCCGTACCCGCCGCCATCGCCGACGTCGTGGGGCGCCTCGGCGGCCTGGACCGCGCCATCATCAACGCCGGCATCGGCAAGGGCGCGCCGCTCGGAACGGGCAGGACGCACGCCAACCTGGAGACGGTGCAGACCAACCTGACCGGCGCGCTCGCGCAGATCGAGGCGGTGCTGGAGGTCTTCCGGGCGCAGGGCCGCGGCCACCTCGTACTCATCAGCTCCATCGCCGGCCAGCGCGGGATGCCCAAGGCACAGACCGCGTACTCGGCGAGCAAGGCCGGCCTCACCGCGATCGGCGAGGGATTGCAGGCGGAGTTCGCGGGCAGCGACATCACGGTCACCGTGATCAAGCCCGGCTTCATCGAGACCGACATCAACAAGGGAGTGAAGACCTCGATGAAGTCCTCGCTCGACGACGGCGTCAGGGCGCTGGTCAAGGCCATCGACCGGGAGCCCAGGGAGGCCGCCGTGCCGTCGTGGCCCTGGACGCCGCTCGGAGCGGTGCTGCGCCACGCCCCGGACGAGCTGACCCGCCGCCTCATCTGACACGCGCCGCACGGCCCCCTACGAACGCGATTTCGGCAGCGCGCTGCCGAAACTCCTGGGCGCTGCCGAACACCGTCCGCGTCGGAGAGAACCGGCAGCGCGCGGCCGAAACCTCTGCCGCTGAGCCGTCTCACCCGTTCGAGGTGGGGGCCCAGCCCTGAGCCCGTGGCCGCGGATCCCCGGGGCCGGCCCGGATGTGCGGCACCGTCGCCGCTCCTAGCGTGAGGAGTGACGAAAGGTGGTGCGAAATGCGCACATTCATCAAGACCGCAATGATCTCGACCGCGGCGGGAGCCGCACTGATCCTCGCGGCGGCGCCGGCGAACGCGGCGCCGTCGGACGGCTACGACTACGCGTCCGGCGCGGTCGGCGAGTCCTGCGCGGGCCAGTCGTGGGGCAAGCTCGCCCTCGACCGGTACAGCGGCATCGTCCTCACCTGCACGGACGCCGGCACCTGGCAGATCCCGAAGTACTCCTAGACCTTCCGGCCCGCCGGCTGGACCGCGCGACCCCGCACCTCGCGGTACCAGCGCACCTCCGCGTCGGTCGACGAGTCGAGCTCGGCAGTGGGGGCACCGTCGGACGCGATGACGGGGAGGAGGGCGTTGGCCTGGACCTTCCCGAGCTCGACGCCCCACTGGTCGAAGGCGTTGATGCCCCAGACCGCGGCCTCGGTGAACACCTGATGTTCGTAGAGCGCGATGAGTTGCCCCACGACGGACGGGGTGAGCTTCGGCGCCAGGATCGTCGTGGTGGGCCGGTTCCCGGGCATCACCTTGTGCGGCACGACCGAGAGATCGGCCCCCTCCACTCCGTTCAACTCCTCGGTGATCTCCTCCGCGGTCTTCCCGAAGGCGAGCACCTTCGTCTGCGCGAACAGGTTGCTCATGAGCAGGTCCTGCATGGTGCCGACGCCGTCGGTGGTGGGCAGGTCGTCGGTGGACTCGGCGAAGCCGATGAAGTCGGCCGGCACCAGCCGCGTGCCCTGGTGCAGCAGCTGGAAGAATGCGTGCTGGCCGTTGGTTCCGGGCTCGCCCCAGAAGATCTCGCCGGTGTCCACGCTCACGGGCGTGCCGTCGACGCGCACCGACTTGCCGTTCGACTCCATGGTCAGCTGCTGCAGGTAGGCGGGGAACCGCGCCAGGTCCTGTGCGTAGGGGAGCACTGCCCGTGACTGCGCGCCGAAGAAGTCGGAGTACCAGAGTCCGATGAGCCCCAGCATGATCGGCGCGTTCTGCGCGATCGGCGCCGTGCGGAAATGCTCGTCCACGGCGTGGAAGCCGGCGAGGAACTCGGTGAACCGCTCCCGGCCGACGGCGATCATCACCGACAGCCCGATCGCGGAGTCCACGGAGTAGCGGCCGCCCACCCAGTCCCAGAAGCCGAACATGTTCGCGGTGTCGATGCCGAAGGCCGCGACGCGCTCGGCGTTCGTCGAGACGGCGACGAAGTGCTTGGCCACCGCGTCCTCGCCCGTGCCCAGCCCGTCGAGCAGCCAGCGCTTGGCGGCGTGCGCGTTGGTCAACGTCTCCTGCGTGGAGAAGGTCTTGGACGCGATGACGAACAGCGTGGTCGCCGGGTTCAGCCCGGCCAGCGTGCCGGAGACGTCGGCGGGATCCACGTTCGAGACGAAGTGGCAGGTGATGCCGCGCTGCACGTACGCCCGGAGCGCGCCGTAGACCATCGCCGGCCCGAGATCGCTGCCGCCGATGCCGATGTTGACCACGTCGGTGATCGGCTCGCCCGTGGCGCCGCGCCAGGTGCGGGAGCGGACCGCGTCGCTGAAATCGCCCATCCGGTCGAGCACGTCGTGCACGTCGCGGGTCACGTCCTGGCCGTCGACCTGCAGGTCCAGGCTCGACGGTGCGCGCAGCGCGGTGTGCAGCACGGCGCGGTCCTCGGTCGAGTTGATGTGCTCCCCGGCGAACATCGCGTCGCGCCGGGCGGTGACCCCCGCGGCCTCCGCCAGCGCGGCCAAGAGCTCGAGCGTCTCGCGGGTGACGCGGTGCTTCGAGTAGTCGATGTACAGATCGCCCACCCGGAAGACGAACTCGGAGCCGCGCTCCGGATCGTCGGCGAACAGCTCGCGGAGGTGGACGCCGGACAGCTCGCGGTGGTGGTCGACGAGGCTGTTCCAAGCGGGGGACGCGGTGATGTCGCTGTCGCTCATGGGCGCCAGCCTAGTGTCCGGTGCGGGGTTCCGCGCGGGGTTCCGCGCGGACCCCGCGGGAGGCGGCGCGGACCCGGGCGCACGACCCGGGCGTCGGGACTAGTGTGGCTGGCATGGCAACCGAGCAGCGCATCCGTGACCTCCTCGACCGCGTCCCCACGGGGATCTTCGTGAACGGTGCGTTCCGCGATTCGAGTTCGGGTGCAACCTTTCCCGTGCACGATCCCGCCACGGAGGAGGTACTGATCGAGGTCGCGGACGCCACCGCGGAGGACGGTGCGGCCGCGCTGGACGCCGCGGTCGCGGCGGGGCCCGCCTGGGCGGCGACGCCCGCGCGCGAGCGCGCCGAGATCCTGCGCGCCGCCTACGAGGGCCTCGTCGCACGTACGGACGACTTCGCGCTGCTGATGACCCTCGAGATGGGCAAGGCCCTGCCGGAGTCGGCCAATGAGGTCCGCTACGGCGCGGAGTTCTTCCGCTGGTTCTCCGAGGAGGCCGTGCGGATCGCCGGCCGCTACACCCCCGCGCCCGCCGGCACCGGGCGGATCCTGGTGAGCAAGGCCCCCGTCGGGCCGTGCCTGGCGATCACCCCCTGGAACTTCCCCCTCGCCATGGGCACGCGCAAGCTCGGCCCCGCGCTCGCCGCGGGCGCCACGATGCTGGTCAAGCCCGCCGGGCTCACCCCGCTCACGATGCTGCTGCTCGCGGAGGTGCTGCAGGAGGCGGGCGTCCCCGCCGGCGTGGTCTCCGTGCTGCCGACGTCGAAGTCCTCGGCGCTGACGGGGCCGCTGCTGCGCGACCCGCGCCTGCGCAAGCTCACTTTCACCGGGTCCACCGAGGTGGGCCGCACGCTCATCGAGCAGTCGGCGCCCGGCGTGCTGCGCACGTCCATGGAGCTGGGCGGCAACGCGCCCTTCGTGGTCTTCGAGGATGCCGATGTCGACCACGCGGTCGCGCAGGCGCTGCTCGCGAAGCTCCGCAACGGCGGCGAGGCGTGCACCGCGGCCAACCGGTTCCACGTGCACGAGTCGGTGATCGGCGAGTTCACCGACAAGCTGGTCGCCGCGATGGAGAAGTACGTCCTCGGCCCGGGTGCGCAGGACGGCGTCACGATCGGCCCGCTCATCTCCGCGGACCAGCAGGACATCGTCTCCGAGCTGGTGCAGGACGCGGTCGCGAAGGGGGCCACGCTGCGGCTCGGCGGGGTCGCGCCCGAGGGACCGGGTCACTTCTTCCCGCCGACGGTGCTCGCCGACGTCCCGGCCGACGCGCGGATCCTCTCCGAGGAGGTGTTCGGACCCGTCGCCCCGATCGTCCCGTTCTCCGACGAGGACGAGGCCGTGGCCGCCGCGAACGCCACCGAGTACGGCCTGGTCTCGTACGTCTTCACTCGCGACCTGGACCGCGCGCTCCGGGTCTCGGACCGGCTCGAGAGCGGCATGGTCGGCGTGAACCGCGGCGTCATCTCGGATCCCGCGGGTCCGTTCGGTGGCGTGAAGGCCTCGGGGTTCGGTCGCGAGGGTGGCAGCGAGGGGATCGAGGAGTACCTGGAGACCCGCTACATCGCGCTGCAGTGACGTGAGGCACCGCAGGGTTCGGGCGACCCAGCGACTGTTCTAGTAGATTCCGGACGGGGAACCGGAAGGGGAGAGTGTGTCGGATTGGATCGCTGCTCACTTCGCTGTCGTGGTACCTGCGGGTAAGGCATCCATCGACGTCCAAGACCTTGATCACCCGCGGTGGGAGCGTCGTGCCTACAGGGGGTCCGCCTATCCGGAAGTAGCCGACGCCAATCAACCGCGTGAGCATGATCCCGAAGGATGGTTTCCGGGGAGGTTGGCCGCAGCAACCGCGAACTCACTGAGCGACGGCGCCAACGGGGAGGGGCCACCGGATCGCTTCCACACCCTGATGGATGTCACGGAATCGGATGGTGCGCTCGACGTCTCCGTGTTGGCGGTGGAGGTGGTGCGGTTCGCCTCCACCGAGGTCCGTGCGGCGAACAACATCGTCATCGTGCACCTCGAGGTGCACGAGCCCAGCGACGACGACCTTCTCCTCCTGAGCGCGTCGCTGCACGGCAAGATCGACGGGGGCTTTCCGGAGGGCGTGGTGAATCGAGCCATCGCCGCCGCGCTGCCCGACGACGTCGCGTCCGCCTGCGTCGTACAGAACGGCCTCGTCCGGAAGGCCGATGCTACCGACACGACCAACGACGGCCTCGTCCTCGTGTGCGCGGTCGCGCTCTCGAGGCGCACCCCGACTCTCGCACCCCTGAGTGCGCGCACCGAACACGGTTGGAGCCCGGCGCGGCAGTGGAACCACGTCTTCGCATACGGGTACAGCCGTACGGGGCAGGCGCCCTCCCAGTCGGAACTCGCCGCAGATTTCGGAAATGTGGATTTCCCTGCGGGGTGGCACTGCGCGGTGAGCGAACTGGGAGTCGGCGTCATCGGTGTGGATCCGGACCCCAGCACACCGATGTACCGGGAGTACTGGTCGATCGCACAAACGAGGTTCGTGGACATCGTGGTCCTCGCGGTGCGCCAGACGCTGGAGATCGAGTACTACTCGGAGCGGCTGGTGCGGCTCGGCGACGATTGGCTCGTGCATGCGCGAGCAGTCGAGGGCGGGCACGAATTGGGGCGACACTCGGTCCGTGACCTGCAGATCAACATCGAGAAGTTCGTCGGATCGTTCGTCGGCTTCCGCAACAGATACTGGTTCACCGTCATCCCGAGAAGAAACCGTGCGACCGCCCTGCTCGCCGGTCTCCATGAGGTGCTGTTCACCCGGGAACTGTTCGACAGCTTCATCGCGGACCTCAACCACATGAAGTCGATCCTCGACGTCATGTCGAACCGGATACAGGCGGAGTACCGGGCGAAGGCGCAGGAGGATGCGGACGCGCAACGGGAGAACCGCGACTGGACGATCTCCGTCGTCTCGGCGGCGGTCGGCCTCCCATCGGTGACGTACGCGGCTGCGGCGATCACGAACGATCCTGCGACGGAGGTCGTCCTGTGGTGGACACTTGGCTGGGGGCTCGCGTTCGTCCCCGTCATTTTCATCATGCGATGGGTGTTGTCCAGACACGGTCGGACCCCGAGGAGCGAGCCTGAGGGCAACGGCGGAGGTACGGAATGACGAATGGGCCGCGGATCGCGGTTATTACAGCAGTTCTTCCGCAGTCGACCGACTACCTCGACTCAGCGTACGAATCGCTGCGTCGCCAAGATCTGCTCGATTGGGAATGGTCGATCGTCTTCGACGGAACTGGCGGTGCGGTGTCGGATCGGATCGCGACGGATTCGCGCGTACTGATCAACCACAATCCGGAACGACGTGGGGTCGCCCACGGCCGTAATTCCGCGATCCTGGCGTCCTCCGCACCCATCCTCCGGAACCTCGACGCCGACGATGCTCTGGTGGAGGTCGACGCCCTCTCTACGGTTGTGCACGCGTTGTCCGACGAGTCGGTCGGCTTCCATCTCTCAGCCACCGTCGATCGCGAGGAGGACGGCTCGGATTCCGTGTTCGCCGCAATCCGGACCGAGCCCGGACGAATGCGCCGTGGCTACTGGGCGGACGAATGGATCACGCGGCGGTACCTCGACGTTCGAGCGAACACGCTTGCTGTCCGCCGAGACCTGTACTGGTACGTCGGCGGCTACCGCGCGATGCAGTTCGCGGAGGACGTCTCGCTTATCGCGGCTCTGAACGAGGTGAGCGAGGGGTGGTACGAGCCGCGCGCGCTCTCGATGTACCGCAAATGGCCGGGACAAACGTCGGCGGGAACTCGGCCCTGGGAGTTCGAGGCGTCCTACACAGACATCACTCGCGCAATCCTCAGTGCGCGGAGGCATCTGCAGATCCGATGATCGGCCCGTCCGCCGGATCTACGACTGCTTGGCTCGCGCGCGACGCAGGGCATCGGTCACAAGCGAGGACACCAAGGTGTCGTCGGAACCGTACCCGAGTTCAGCCCGTGCTCGGGCGAGAAGTCCCGAGGGGAGCATCACGTCGATGGTGACCGTTGGCGCCTCACGAAATTCAGGCAGTACGTCCATGGGGTGACCTCCACATCTTGGCTCGATCGTACCGCGGGTCGCAACGAACGTACTCGCTACAGGGCGTCGATCCCCGCCAGGAGCAGGTCCAGCCCGGCGAGGAACTGGGCGCGGTCGTCGTGGTCGGCCATGGTCGCGGCGATGCGGTGCAGGTACGGGAACTCGTCGGGATCCAGCTGCGCCATCCGGGCCGCGACGCCACCCAGCAGCTCCGCGCGGCTCGGCCCGCTGCGGGCGAGATCCGACCGGGCGTTGGCGGCGTTCTGCGCCGCCGCGCCGAGGACGTAGCCGACGATCGCGGTGGCGGCGTCGAACAGCGATTCCTCCGGCGTGCCCGTCGCCAGCACGGCCCCGCCGATCCGCTCACTCAGCAGCAGGTTCGCCGGCCGGCCAGGATCGGCCATCACCTGGGCGGCCAGCCACGGGTGCTCGTCAACCGTGTCGAACAGCGCCAGCGCCAGCGCGCGGATCGCCGCGCGGGGATCGTCGCCTCCCGCGGGCGCCGCGAGGATCGGCCGCAGGACGGCGTCGGTCGCGGCGGCGAGGAGCTCGTCCTTGCCGGCGACGTGGTGGTAGATCGCCCCGCTGCCCGTGTTCAGGGCGCCGCCGAGGGCGCGGAAGGTCAGCGCGTCGGCGCCGCTCTCGTCGAGCAGGCCGATCGCGGCGTCGACGATGCGGTCGCGGGAGAGGGCGTCGGTGCGGCGGCTGCGGGGTGGCACCACTCCATCTTGACACGACTGGAACGATGTTCCAAACTCGTATGGAACGTTGTTCCAATGAAAGGGGAGCGCCATGCAGACATCCATCACGATCATCGGCGCCGGACTCGGCGGCCTCGCCCTGGCCCGCGTCCTGCACGTCCACGGCATCACCGCCGTGATCTACGAGGCCGAGCCGACGCCCATGTCGCGCACGCAGGGCGGCCAGCTCGACATCCACGAGGCCGACGGTCAGGTCGCGATCGAGGCGGCCGGCCTCACCGCGCAGTTCCGCGCGCTGATCCACGAGGGCGGCGAGGCGACCCGGGCCCTCGGCCGCGACGGCACCGTCCTCCTCGACCTCCCGGACGACGGCGACGGCGGCCGGCCGGAGGTCCTCCGCGGCGAGCTGCGACAGCTGCTCATCGATTCCCTGCCGGCCGACGCCATCCGCTGGGGCGCCAAGGTCGTCGCGGTGCGCGCGCTCGGCGGCGGGCGGCACGAGCTGACTTTCGCCGACGGCACCGTCGTCGAGACCGGCCTGTTGGTCGGGGCCGACGGTGCCTGGTCCAAGGTGCGCGCCCTGGTGACGGACGCGGCACCGTCGTACTACGGCACCACCTACGTCGAGACCTACCTGCACGACGTCCGGCGCCGCCACCCCGGCATCGACGAGCTCGTGGGGGAGGGCGCGATGTTCGCGCTCGCGCCGGGCCGCGGGATCAGCACGCACGCGGAGGCGGGCGACATCGTCCACACCTACGCGCAGCTGCACGTGCCCGAGGGGTGGGCGGACGGGATCGACTGGTCGGCGCCGTCGGCCGCCGAGCGCGTGCTCGCCGAGTATCCGGGCTGGTCGGGAGAGGTGACCCGCCTCATCGGCGAATCGGACACGCCGCTCGTGCCGCGGCGGCTCTACACGCTGCCCGTCGGGCTGCGGTGGGAGCGCGTCCCCGGCGTCACGCTGGTCGGCGACGCCGCGCACGTCAGCCCGCCCGCCGGGGAGGGCGCCAACATCGCGCTGTTCGACGGTGCCGAGCTCGCCCGGCACATCGTCGAGAACCCCGGCGACCTCGATGCCGCCCTCACCGCCTACGAGAGCGAGATGTTCGTCCGTGCCGAGCAGTCCGCGGCGGACGCGGACGAGATGGCGACGATGATGCTCGGCGGCGACGCGCCGAACGCCCTCGTCGAGTTCTTCACGGGGATGCCGGCCGGGGCCTGACCGCGGACCGTCGGGCTAGCGGCCCAGCGGGCCCCGGCCCAGGCGGAGGAGGAGCATCGCGAGGGTGTGGCCCTCGCGGCCGAGCTCGGAGAACCGCTCGAGCACCTTCATCTCCCGCGAGTGCACCAGGCGCGTGCCGCCCGAGGCCATGCGCGTGCGGCCGATGATCCGCGAGACCTCGCTGCGGCGCTTGACCGCCGCCAGGATCTCCGCGTCGAGGCGGTCGATCTCCTCGCGCAGCGCCTGGATCTCCTCTTCGGCGAGGGGCGTCTCCGCGCCGGTGTCGTCCGGTGTGCTCATGGGTTCAAGTTTTCCACAGGCGCGGGACCTACGATCACACACCGTGCACCGTCCGACCCGGCTCCCCGCTCCGCAGCGCCTGCTGTGGGTCGGCGCGGCGGTGCTCATCGCGGTGTCGCTCGCTGTCCGCGCGTACGTGCTCGCGCGGGGGAACTTCTACTGGGACGACGTGGCCTTCGTCGGGCGGGCGTCGCGGCCGCTGACCGATCTGAGCGCCTGGTTCGTCGACTACGACGGCCATTTCATGCCGGGCACCCTGTTCGCGGCGGCGGTCCTGACCAAGGTCGCGCCGCTGAGCTGGCCGGCAGCAGCGGCATCGCTCCTGGTCCTGCAGCTGCTGGCCGCGCTGGCGACGCTGCGGGCGCTGGTCGTGGTCGCCGGGCGTCGGCCGGTGGTCCTGGTCCCGTTCGTGTTCTTCCTGTTCAGCCCGCTCACGCTGACGGCGATGGCGTGGTGGGCCTCGGGCTTGAATGCGCTGCCGTTGCAGATCGGGCTGGCGGTGGTGGTCGCGGAGACGGTGCGCTACCTCCGCGGCCGCCGGCGCTCCGGCGGGTACGCGGTGGCGGCGTTGCTGCTCGCGCTGTTGTTCTTCGAGAAGGCACTGGTCATCCCGTTCGTCGCGCTCGCGACCGCCTGCCTGCTGCCCTACCTGCGGGGGCACCGTCGGCCCGTGCGGACGGTGCTGCGGCGCGGTCGGTGGTTGTGGGGCGCGTTCGCGGTGGTCGTCGCCGCGTGGATCGTGCTGTGGCTGACCGTCACGGCGTCGCGGCCGGGCACGCACACGGTGGGGTTCACGGCCCGGACCCTGTGGCGGTCGGTGAACGCCGTGATCGCGCCCGCAGCGGTCGGCGGGCCGTGGACGTGGACGCGCACCAACCCCGGGCCGCCGCTGGTGGTGACGGGTGTCGTGCTGACGGTCGTCGGGCTGGTCGCCATCGCGGGGATCGTGCTGGTCACGCGGCTCCGCGCGCCGCGCGGGCTCGCCGCCTGGGGCGCCGCGGTGCTGTACTTCCTGGGCGTGTCCTCGACGGTGTTCTTCCTGCGCAGCTCGGAGTTCACCTCCCCGCTGCTGCCCCTGTCGCTGCGCTACTTCGCCGACTTCGCGTGGGTGCTCACGCTCGCCGGCGCGCTCGTCCTGCGTCGGGAATCAGGCCGAATTCGGGGTCGGGAGGCCGGATTCGGCCTCGTGATGTCGAGAACCGCCGGTTTCACGAGGGATCGCCGACTGTGGATCGCCGTCGTAGTGGTGTTCGCGCTCAGCGGTACCTTCTCCGCCGTCCGATTCGCCCCGGTCTGGCGCGACAACCCCACCGGTCCCTACCTGCGGGAACTGCGCGCCGGCGCCGCCGAATACGCCGGCCGCGAGGTGCTCGACCAGCAGGTCTACGGCGACGTCCTGAGCCCGCTGTCGGGCCCCAACAACCGGCTCTCGCGGATCCTCGCCACCCAGCCCGCGCACCCGCGGTTCGCCGAGTACGCGGGCGAGGCCACCGTCGTCGACCGGTCGGGGCGGTTCGTGCCCGGGCGAGTCACCCGCGTGCGCAGCCTGCCGCTCGGGCCGTTCCCGTGCGGCACCCGGGTCGACGACGCTGCCCCCGTCACCCTCGCGTTCGAGGGGCCGCTGGCGTTCTGGGACTGGGTCGTGGAGGTCAACTACCTCGCCTCGGCCGACGGTGTCCTCGTCCTGCAGCAGCAGCGCGGCGCGACGCCGGTCCGCGTGCCGCTGCACAGGGGCGCGCACACCGTGTACGCCCGGGTGACGGGTACGGGCGACGGCCTCGTCGCCCGAGCGGAGACGCCCGGTCTGGTCGTCTGCGTCGGGAGCGGGCCGGTGGGTCTGCTCGTCCCGGCGTCGATACCGGACGCGGCGCGCCCTGTCGTACCGCGCTGACCTGCGGCGACTTCTACCTGCGGTTATTCAACACTGTGGATTATCTGTTGAGACAGATAGACGTGTGGTGTCGCAAAGCTTCTTCGAATCCGGTCCGAAAATCCACAGCGTGGGCGTATGTTCCCTTCGTCCGGTTCGCGTGTGATCCGGTTCATTCCAGCTGAAGGGTGTATCTCCATGCTCGCTGCAGAACAGCGGTCCGTCCCTCGTCGCTACGCCGCGCCCGCGGTCGCCATGGCCGCCGCGGCGGCCGTTGCGGTCGCCCCCGTCGCCACGTCGATGGGGGCGGTGACCGCCCCGTCGCTCCCGCCGATCGTCGCCGACCTCGGCGGCGCGGCCAGCGCCGTCGCGAACTGGGCGACGGCCAGTGGCCTGAAGTTCGTCACCGACCCGATAACCGGACTGACCAAGCTCGTCACGGACCAGGTCGGCAATGCGACCGTGATCGGGAACGTCCTGCTCACGGGCGGGCAGGACGTCCTCAAGGGGATTGCCACCGGATTGCCCGAAGCGCTCGCCGAGGCGCAGAAGCTCATCGCGGCGGGCAAGCCCGGCGACGCGTGGCAGGCGATCGTGAACAGCATCACCGCTCCCGTGCTGGGCGGCCTGCTAAACGGGATGACGCCGATCATGGAGCAGTTCGGCCCGCAGATCGGGCCGTTCGCCGACGCCTTCCAGAAGGCGCTCACGCCGATCCTCGGCCTCGTGCTCCCGGGGCTCACTTCGATCATCACGCCGCCCGCGCTCGTACTCGACGGCGTCCAGGCCGCGGCGAAGGCCCTGCAGGCCGGCGACCCGTTCGGCGCGGTCACCTCGCTCCTCGACACGGCCGGCAAGGTCGGCGAGTTCGCGATCGGCGCGGTGTTCGGCGAGTACGGGGTGGCAAAGGGTCTCACGGGCCTTGTGCCAGCCATCCTATCCGGCCTCGCGGGATCGTCGTGGGCGAGCCTCGGCCCGTTCTCGACCTCGACAGGCAACGCCGCCACGTTCACCGCGGCGTCCGCGTCGACCGCGGCGAGTGCCTCCGCCGTCCCCGCTCTGCCCGACTTCGGGGCGATCGGGACCATCTGGTCCGACGCGTTCAAGGGCGCATTTGACTACCTGAGCGGACCGGGTGGCATCAAGTCGGCGATCGACGCAGTGCTCTCCGGGGTGCCGAAGGGGCAGCTCGCTACTCCGTACGTCGTGGCGCATGGGATCTTCCTTGCGCCTTTGCTCATGCTCGGCGAGCCCCTGCTCAAGACCGGCGACATCGTTAATCCACTTTTGGGCCCCCTCGGTGATGGAATCTCCGGCGCGGCGTTCCCGCTGATCATGTCCACTCTGGGCATCTATAGCGCAACTCGCCTTGCTCCCGAAGCGGCTCTCAAGGCGATCGAGAACGTCGGCAAGGCGCTCGCCTCGGGTGATTCGGTCGCAGCGCTGACCACGGCGATCAGCGGTGTGGGCGCCACCTTGACCGAGGTGAACAAGGGGCTGCTCCTCTCGGATCCCAACGGCTACCCGGCTCTGCTGCCCAGCATCGTGGATATCCTGCGAGGCTTCACCGACGGACTGACGGGCAAGACCGCCGAGCAGGAGGGCATCACAACGATGGCAGACACGCTGCACTCGTCGGGCGACGCGGTCACGAAGCCGGCCGAGTCATCGACGGTCGAGTCGGCGGCCGCCGAGGCGCCCGCCGAAGGTGCACCGTCGACCGAGGCGCCCTCCGCTGAGGCTCCGTCCAGTGAAGCACCCACGGGTGAAGCGCCTGTCGACGAGGCGCCCGCCGGAGACGCGCCCGCCGGAGACGCACCCGCCGCGGCTGACCCCGCGGAGGAGGCGCCCGCCGAGCCCGCCACCGAGCCCGCCGGGAACGAGGCCGCGGCTGATCCCTCGACCGACGCGTCCGACGATGCCGACGCAGAAGCGGCAGATACTAGCGCCGCCGATACCAGCAGCGCAGACACAGCCGCCGCGGCGGCCTGATCCCGCACCCGTTCCACCCGAACGCACCCGGCACGCCGGGTGCGTTCGGGCTTTCCGGGTGCGGGTGCGGGTGCGGCTCGCCCGGTGCGCGCCGCGGGGGTGGGGAATCGCACGAACGGCGTGCGAAAACTTGTCACCCACCCCGGCTAGGCTGGACGGGAGATGAGTAACCCAGCACCGCAGCAGTCCGGACTCCGCCAGCGTCAGCCGTTTTCCCGTGAGAAAGCACAGGTGGAGCGCCAAGAACGCGGCCAGGAACTGCTGGAGGGGCTCAACCCGCAGCAGCGGGCGGCCGTCCTCCACGAGGGCTCGCCGTTGCTCATCGTCGCGGGCGCGGGTTCGGGCAAGACGGCGGTGCTCACCCGCCGCGTCGCGTACCTGCTGGCGGCCCGCAACACGCACCCGGGCCAGGTCCTGGCGATCACCTTCACCAATAAGGCCGCGGCGGAGATGCGCGAGCGCGTTGCCGGGCTCATCGGCCCCCGCGCGAAGATCATGTGGGTCTCCACCTTCCACTCCACCTGCGTGCGCATCCTGCGTGCCCAGGCCGGCCTGCTTGCGGGGATGAACTCCAACTTCTCCATCTACGACGCGGACGATTCGCGCCGGCTGCTCACCATGATCGTCAAGGACATGGGGCTCGACGCGAAGAAGTTCGCGCCCCGCGCGCTCGCGACGCACATCAGCAACCTCAAGAACGAACTGATCGACCCGGAGCGGGCGTCGGCGGACGCGGCGAAGACGGGGGAGCCCTTCGCGGTCACCGTCGCCGAGGTGTACGGCACCTACCAGTCCCGCCTGCGCGGCGCGAACGCGTTCGACTTCGACGATCTCATCGGGGAGACGGTGGCGCTGCTGCAGTCGCACCCGAACGTCGCGCAGTACTACCGCCGCCGGTTCCGCCACGTGATGGTCGACGAGTACCAGGACACCAACCACGCGCAGTACGTGCTGGTGCGCGAGCTGGTGGGCCTGGAGACCGATGCGGACGGCGTCGAGCCCAGCGAGCTCTGCGTCGTGGGCGATGCGGACCAGTCGATCTACGCCTTCCGCGGCGCCACGATCCGTAACATCGAGGAGTTCGAGCGGGACTTCCCCAACGCGGAGACCATCCTGCTGGAACAGAACTACCGCTCCACCCAGACCATCCTGTCCGCGGCGAACGCCGTGATCTCCCGCAACGCGGGCCGGCGCGACAAGAAGCTGTGGACGGATCAGGGCGATGGCAAGCTCATCACGGGCTACGTCGCCGACAACGAGCACGACGAGGCGAGTTTCGTGGTCTCGGAGGTCGATGCGCTGTCGGATCAGGGCGTCAAGTACAGCGATGTGGCGGTCTTCTACCGCACCAACACCGCCGCCCGCGTGCTGGAAGAGGTGTTCATCCGCCACGGCGTGCCCTACAAGGTGGTCGGCGGTGTCCGCTTCTACGAGCGCAAGGAGGTCCGCGACCTCGTCGCCTATCTGCGCGCGATCGACAACCCGAACGACACCGTCAGCCTGCAGCGCATCGTCAACACCCCGCGCCGCGGCATCGGCGATCGCGCCCAGGCGTGCCTCACGGTGCACGCCGAGAACTGCGGCGGCACGTTCGCCGACGCCATCGAGGACGCGGTCGAGGGCACCGTCGCCATGCTCAATCCCCGCTCGCGCAACGCGATCGCGGCGTTCTCGGGACTGATGGCCGATCTGCGGCGCACCGCGGCGGACGAGGATCAGGACCTGGGTAACCTGCTCGAGGCCGTCGTCGAGAAGACGGGGTACCGGGCCGAGCTCGAGGGCTCGGCCGACCCGCAGGACGGTGCGCGCCTCGAGAACATCGAGGAGTTGATCAGCGTCGCGCGGGAGTTCTCCGCGCAGGATTTCACCGACGTCGTCGTCGACGAGGGGGCCCCCGAGCCGGGCTCGCTGGCCGCCTTCCTGGAGCGGGTCTCGCTGGTCGCGGACGCCGATCAGGTCCCGGACAACGAGGCGGGCGTCGTCACGATGATGACGCTGCACACCGCGAAGGGCCTCGAGTTCCCCGTCGTCTTCGTGACCGGCTGGGAGGACGGCCAGTTCCCGCACATGCGCGCCCTCGGCGACGAGGCGGAGCTCGCCGAGGAGCGTCGCCTCGCGTACGTGGGCATCACCCGCGCGCGCGAGCGCCTCTACGTCAGCCGAGCGATGGTGCGCTCCACCTGGGGCGATCCGATGCAGAACCCGGAGTCGCGGTTCCTCGCCGAGATTCCGCAGCACCTCATCGACTGGCGGCGCACTGAGCCCAAGCGCAGCCCGTTCGGCGGTTCCCGGGGCGTCTTCGGGCAGGACCGTCAGTCCTGGAGCGGGAACACGTACGGCGGTCGGGGCGGGTCCCAGGGCGCCGACGGTGCCTGGAAGTCCAAGCGGGAGCCCAAACCCGCGCGGCGCTCGAACAAGCTCAAGCTCACCGTAGGAGACAGGGTGCTGCACGACTCGTTCGGCATGGGCACCGTCACTCGGATCACGGCCCAGGGCAGCACGATGGAGCAGACGACCTTCGACTTCGGCTCGGCCGGCACGATGACGCTGATGTCGCACTTCGGCCTGCCGATGGAGAAGCTCTGACGGCGCGGCAGTGGTCTTTCACGACGCCCGCTACTCATGCGAAAGGCGCCCTGGATCATCGATCCGGGGCGCCTTCTGCGTGTGCTGGAGTTCTAGACGTTCACGCCGCGCTCGGCCAGCCAGGCCTGCGGGTCCATCTTCGCGCCGGCGGGGCTGTGCACCTCGAAGTGCAGATGCGGGCCGGTGGAGTAGCCGTTGCTGCCGACCCAGCTGATCAGGTCGCCCGCCTTGACGGTCTGGCCGGCGTGCACGTTGACGTTGTACATGTGGCCGTAGACCAGCACGGTGCCGTCCGAGAGCCGGATCTTGATCCAGATGCCGAAGCCGGACGCGGGACCCGCGTCGGTCACGACGCCGTCGGCGGCGGCGAACAGCGGGGTGCCGAGCGGCGCGGCCAGATCGAGGCCGCCGTGCATGGCGCCCCAGCGGGTGCCGAAGTTCGAGGTGAGGATGGCGCCGTTGATCGGCGCGATCACCTTGGGGCGCATGGAGTCGATGATGCGCTTGTCGTCGGCGTCCTTGCGGGCCTTGCCGCCCGCGAGACCGGCGGTGAACTGGTCCATGTCCTGCGCGGGCGGGAGCGGCGCCTGGCGGCCGGCGTTGGCCTCGGGGCCGGGAGCCGGTGCGATGGGCTGCTGCGAGGTCGACGGGCCCTCGTCGGGTGCGGTCGAGACAGCGGCACCGGCGACGGTCGCGCCGGCGGCCAGGGCGAGCAGTGCGGCGCGGCCCTTGAGTGCGTGCGGAGGAGCGGGAACGCGATGCTTGCCGCCCCGGCGGACGGGGCTGCCGAGGGGTTCGGGGGCGAGCTCGGGCTCGGCGAGGAGTGCGGTGTCCTCGTCCTCGTCCAGGGCCGGACCGTCGAACCGTGGGGTGCCGGTGAACAGCACCTCGGGGATCATGAGGTCCTGCGTGACCTCCGAGCGGGACGGGCGGTACAGCAGCGCCGATCCGCCGTCGGACGCGTCGGTCCAGGTCTCGGCGTAGGCGGCTTCGAGGCGGGCCTCGAGCTCGTCCAGCGGAATGATCGCGGTGATCGACTCATCGTCCAGTACCTGCGTGGAGCCCTTGAAGCTCACGTGGTCCTCGCGACTCCGTGTCATATCTCGCCTACTCCAACCGTAAAACCGCACTTCGGGCCACTCGGTGATCCGACGACGACCTCGTCGTGACCGCTCTGTGACCCGCGTCCCGTCGACGATAACGAAATGATTGCGACGAGACAACCTCTAGGAGTGCCCGTGCGGCGAATGTGTTCTTGGTCACAACGCGATAACGAAGCGGGGGATCACGACAGTGTTGCAGCCGGATCGAGCCGGATCCGGTCCGCGTCCGCGTCGTAATCGTAGAGCTCCGCGTACCGCCCCCAGTCGATCGCCAGCCGCATCTGCCGGTCGGCGTCCTCGGGGCCGAATCCGCGCCGCAGGAGGTCGACGAACAGGCCGAGCCGGACGGCACCGTCGTTCGAGGAGCGCAGGGTGCGCAGGACCGTCCGGACCAGGGGCGCTCGCCCCGCGGCCTGGCGTGCGAACACCTCCTTGGCCTCGGTCAGGGGCACCGTGACGAAGGTGCGTCCCTCCTCGGTGATGCTGATGTCGTTGCCGGTGACCTCGACGAAGCCCAGCATCGCGGCGGCGTCGACGAGCGGCATGATGTCGTCGAGTTCGAAGTTGAGGTCCGCGGCCAGGTCGGGCAGATCGGCGTGGTCGTGGTGCGCGTACACGAGCTCGACGAGGCCCGCGAGTCCGTCGACGGTGGCGTCGGGCAGCGGCCGGCTGACGGGGGTCGCCTCGCCGGGGTCGGGCGCGTGCCGGATCTCGACGCTGCGCCCGGTGAGGGCGCCGTACAGCTCGTCGACGATCGCCTCGAACTCGGCCGCGGTGCGCGTCCGCGGACGCGGCAGGTCGATCCGCGTCTCGTGCACGATGCGGCCGGGCTTGGAGCCGAGCACGACGACGCGATCGGCGAGCAGCACCGCCTCCTCGATGTTGTGGGTGACGATGCACACGCTCCGGGTGGGGAAGTCGTCCTGCGTCCACAGTTCGACGAGCTCGCCGCGCAGGTTCTCGGCGGTGAGGACGTCGAGGGCGGAGAAGGGCTCGTCCATGAGCAGCAGGTCGGGCTCGAGGACCAGGGCGCGGGCGAAGCCGACGCGCTGGCGCATGCCGCCGGACAGCTCCCGCGGGTACGCCGACTCGAACCCGTCGAGGCCGATGGTGTCGATCGCGGCGAGCGCGCGGGCGCGTCGCTCCTCGCGGGGCACGTTCCGGGCGGCGAGGCCGAGCTCGACGTTGTCCTGGACCGTCAGCCAGGGCATCAGGGCGAAGGACTGGAAGACCATGGACGTGCCCGGGTTGGGGCCGGTGAGCGGCGCCCCGTCGGATTCGACGGTGCCGGACGTGGCGGGGATGAGCCCGGCGATGATCCGGAGCAGCGTGGACTTGCCCGAACCCGACCGGCCGAGGAGGGCCACGATCTCGCCCGGCTCGATGGTGAGGTCGATGTCGTCGAGGACGGTCAGGGTGTCGCCGCGGGCGCCCTCGAAGCTCTTGGTGAGGTCGGCGAGTCGGATCAGCGGCGTGGCGGTGGTGACGGTCATGGGGGAGCTCCTAGTAATACAGGGTGGCTAGAGGGAGTACCGGCGCTCGGCGACGCGGTAGAGGCGGCGCCAGAGCGCGGCGTTGGTGCCGACGACGAACAGGCACATCACGACGATGCCGAGCAGCAGGTGTGAGACGTGTTCCGCGCCGGTGGCCGCCGTGGCGCGGGCGATGTAGTCGCCGAGACCGAAGGCGTGCTGCGTCTCTCCGTTGTACGACACGATCTCGGCCACGATCGACGCGTTCCATGCGCCACCCGCGGCGGTGATGCCGCCCGTCACGTAGCCGGCGAAGACGCCGGGTAGGAGCACGGAGCGCCACTTCATCGTGCGGGGCAGCCGCATGTCGTCGGCGGCCTCGAGCAGGTCGCCGGGGATCGCGCTGGCCGCCGCGATGACGTTGAACAGGATGTACCACTGCGTGCCGAGCGCCATGAGCACGATCCCGCCGAGGTTCAGCGGGATGTGCCACGCCACGAACACCGCCGTGACCACGGGGAACAGGAAGTTCGCCGGGAAGCTCGCGCAGACCTGGATGATGGGCTGCAGTGCGCGGCTCAGCGCCGGGTTCAGGCCGATGATCACACCGATCGGGACCCAGATCGCGGTGGCGACGACCATCACCACGGCGACGCGTCCCATCGTCGCGAGGCCGAGGAGCAGGACGTGGCCGACCTCGCCGACGCCCGCGTCGCGCAGGATCAGCTCGACGGCGCGCCACAGCCCGTAGGCCACGATCGCGGCGACGACGAGCGCGAACACCCCGTCGCCCAGGCGCCTGCGGGCCGGATGCCCGACGGTGGCCGGCGCGCTCGGGCCGAGCAGGCCGAAGGCCGCGTCGAGGGCGGTGACGACGGGGTTCGTCAGGTGACGGAACGCGGAACCGGCGTGCGAGCGCCGCAGGACGCCGAGGACCAGCGACTTCGGCTCACGACCGGTGGCCGAGTCCTCGAGCCGGAACCGTTCGGCCCATGCGGTGAGCGGGCTCCAGAACAGGAGGTTCACGCCGACGATCACCACGATCATCGCGGCGATCGCCCACCCGACGCGGCCGAGGTCACCGTCGGACGAGGCGGTCGCGACGTAGGCGCCGATGCCGGGGAGGGCGTACTCGTTGCCCGCGACGGAGACGGCCTCGGAGGCGGTCAGGAAGAACCAGCCGCCACCGAAGCTCATCATGGCGTTCCAGACCAGCGGGATCATGCCGCTGGGTACGTCGAGACGCCAGAATCGTTGCCAGCGAGACAATCCCAGGTTCTGCGCCGCCTCACCGAGGTCCCGGGGCTGGCTGATGAGACTCTGGTAGAAGGCGAAGGTCATGTTCCACGCCTGCGAGGTGAAGATGGCGAAGATCGCGGCGCACTCGAGTCCCAGTGTGGAGCCGGGGAACAGGGCGATGAAGAGGGTCACCGTGATCGACAGGAAGCCGAGGATCGGCACCGACTGCAGCACGTCGAGGATCGGCAGGAGGATGGATCGCGCGCGGCGCGAACGAGCCGCGAGAGTCGCGTAGCCGAAGGTGAACACCAGCGAGGCGCCGAGTGCGATGAACATGCGCAGCAGCGATCGTGCTGCGTAGTAGGGCAGTTCGGCGGGATCGGTGTCGATCCGGGTACCCGCGTGGGCGGCGTCGAAGGTCGCGCCCATGCCCTGGCCCACGCGGATGACGAGCCAGATCAGCGCGGCAGCACCCACGATCACGAGGAGGTCGGCGGCGAATCCGAATCGGCGTCGGCCTTCGGCGCGTCGCCGGGCGGGCAGCAGCGCGCTGCCGAGGGACGTGGTGGTCACAGGTCGACCTCCTCGTGGTCGGAGAGAACGTCCCAGCGGACCGCCGTGACCGACGGCTCCATGCTGAGCTGGCTGATGGCGGATTCGAGCGCGCGGTCGTCGCGGCCGTCGGCGGCGAGCGTGGCGCGGACCTCGACCCGCCCCTCCTGCGCATTGGTGCTGCTGATCGACTGCAGATGGAAGACGGTGCGGCTCAGCGCCTGTACGAGCATGACGCGGACGTGCGCCTCGTTCTCGTCGCGCGTCACGGCGACGAACTCGTACCGGCTGGGCGCCTCCTTGCCGGTGTCCGGCGCCTTGTCGACGGCATGCCCGACCGATCGCAGCGCGGTGTTCACGCCGATCACGACGGCGGTACCGATCGCCGCCGGCACGTACATCCCCGAACCGGCGAGCGCGCCGACCGCTGCCGAGCACCACAGCGTGGCGGCGGTGTTCAGCCCGCGCACGGTGAGTCCGTCGCGCAGGATCACGCCGCCGCCGAGGAAGCCGATGCCGGACACGATCTGCGCCGCCACCCGGGTGGGGTCGCCGCCGCCGAATCCGTACGCGGACAACACGACGAAGAGTGCCGAGCCGACGGAGACGAGCGCATTGGTGCGCAGGCCGGCCATCCGGGCGCGGTACTGGCGTTCGAGTCCGATAAGGGTGCCGAACCCGACGCCCGCGGCGATCCGCAGCAGCATGTCGAGCAGGTCGATGTTCGTGGTGGCGTGCATGGTGTTCTCCTCGTCCGGGCACGCGCCACTGCGCCGCAGGCCGATGGCCGCGGCGGAGCAGGGTGTGGGAGATGTCAGTGGGGCGGAGGAGACATGCCTCCGGCCCGGATCACGGTGTGCTCAGCGGGTTCCCGCGGTGATGCGGGAAATGCCGAGCGAGAGATGGTGACTGTCGTCGGTCATGGGCATCACCTCCATCGGTCGAACCGCGCGCCGCAGGAGGAGACTGAAGAAATCGCCCCTCCACGTCAGACCTTCAGCACTTCGCGGCGTGAACCCGTGAACGGGAGCCAATCGGGGTGCACCCTTAATCCGGATGCGCCTGTCCTGACCCGGGGCGTCTCTCGACGTTCGGGGTCGCTGGCCTGTTTCCGCGAAGGAGCCTCAGCGAACGATTGGCGCCTTGCGTAACAAGCATGACACGGGGTGCGGGGCGGGGCAAGCCGAGTAGTGTGGCGCGCCATGGAGGTACCCACGACGAGGCGCGGCGTCGGCTCGGCGCCGGAGGCGGGCACGGCGCGCGAGCGGGCCAAGGCCGCCCGCCGTCGCGAGCTGCTCGCGGCGGCCGCGGCGCTCATGGCGGAACGGGGCTTCGCGGGCGTGCGGCTGGAGGACATAGGTGCCGCCGCCGGAGTCTCGGGACCCGCTATGTACCGGCACTTCTCGGGCAAACAGGACGTGCTCGCCGCGCTCCTCGAGGAGATCTCCGAATACCTCTACGACGGTGGCCGCCGGGTGGCTCAGGAGCGCGCCGACGATCCGCGGCAGGCGTTGCACGACCTCGTCGACTTCCATGTCGACTTCGCCGCCTCCGAGCCGGACCTGATCCGGGTCCAGTACCGCGACCTGTGGTCGCTGGCTCCGGAGTCCGCGCGCCGCGTGCGGCGGCTGCAGCGGCAGTACGTGGAACTCTGGGCCGACGAGTTGACCCGCCTGGGTGGCGACCCGGTGGAGAACCGCGCGACGGTGCACGCCGTCTTCGGCCTGCTCAACGCAGCGCCGAGCCTTCCGGCGCTGCCGCAGCCCCGTCTGCGCGCCCTGCTTCGCGACAAGGCCCTCGCCGCCCTCGGCGTGTAGCGCGCCGCCCGCAGGGTTGCCGCGGCGCGCGGGTCGACGGCGTGGCGTGGGGGCGGTTCACCCCCTCCGTGACGCCGGGCGTCTGGTGGGGGAGCGAACGCGGGGGTCGCGGTTCGGCCCGGCGCGGGGGACGACGATGCCGCTTCGGCCCTCGATCGGGGAGTGGACCTCGGGCAATCGGCAGCGCGGAAACTACTCGCCGGTAAGACTGGACAGAGGTGGCCGGGCTCACATATTCTCGGGTTCAGTTAATGGCGACTAACTCATTAGGAGCGGGCGTGACATTCCGGGAGGAACACGAGGCGAACGTCGCCGAGCTGCGCGAACGGCTCGGCAGGGTGGCCCAGGGCGGCGGCGAGCGCGCTCGCGCACGGCACGAGGGCCGCGGCAAGCTGATGGTCCGCGAGCGGATCCGCCGGCTGCTGGACACCGGCAGTCCGTTCCTCGAGGTGGCGCCGCTCGCCGCGGAGGACATGTACGACGGCAAGGCGCCGTCGGCGGGTGCGGTCGCGGGCATCGGCACCGTGTCCGGGCGGCAGGTCATGATCGTCGCCAACGACGCGACGGTCTCCGGCGGCACGTACTACCCGGTCACCGTCAAGAAGCACCTGCGCGCGCAGGAGATCGCGATGCAGAACCGGCTGCCCTGCATCTATCTCGTCGACTCGGGCGGCGCCATGCTGCTCAACCAGGACGAGGTCTTCCCCGACCGGGAGCACTTCGGCCGGATCTTCTACAACCAGGCGAACATGAGCGCTGCCGGCATCCCGCAGATCGCGGCGGTGCTGGGCAGCTCGACCGCCGGCGGCGCCTACGTTCCCGCGATGAGCGACGAGACCGTCATCGTCCGCGACCAGGGCACCATCTTCCTCGCCGGCCCGCCGCTGGTGAAGGCCGCGACGGGCGAGGACGTGACCGCCGAGGACCTCGGCGGCGGCCTCATGCATTCCACCAAGTCGGGCGTGACCGACCACCTCGTGGACTCGGACGACGAGGCGCTGGAAAAGGTCCGCCAGATCGTCGGGCGGCTCGGCCCCGTCGGCGAGGTGCAGTGGGACGTGCGCCCGGCGGTGCCGGCGGCCCGGCCGCAGACGGACCTGTACGACGTCGTGCCGACCGATCCGAAGATCGGTTACGACGTGCGCAAGCTGATCGGGATCATCGCCGACGGTGGCGAATTCGACGAGTTCAAGGAGCTTTTCGGTACCACCCTGGTCACCGCGTTCGCGCGCATCCACGGGCACCCGGTGGGCATCATCGGCAACAACGGCGTGCTCTTCGCCGAGGCCGCCCAGAAGGGCGCGCACTTCATCGAGCTGTGCGACAAGCGCCGGATCCCGCTGCTGTTCCTGCAGAACATCACCGGGTTCATGGTCGGCCGCCAGTACGAGGAGGGCGGCATCGCCAAGCACGGCGCCAAGATGGTCACGGCCGTGGCGTGCGCGCGGGTCCCCAAGTTCACGGTGATCGTGGGTGGATCCTTCGGCGCCGGAAACTATTCCATGTGCGGTCGGGCGTACTCGCCGCGATTCCTATGGATGTGGCCCAACGCGCGGATCTCCGTGATGGGCGGCCCGCAGGCCGCCGACACGCTCGGTTCGGTCCGCCGCGAGCAGGAGGGTATGGAGGAGTTCAAGCAGGGCGTGCGCGACCAGTTCGATCGGCAGTCGCAGGCCTACTACTCCACGGCCCGGCTGTGGGACGACGGGGTCATCGACCCCGCCGACACCCGCACGGTCCTCGGCCTCGCGCTCGAGGCGGCGTCCCGCACGCCGCTGGCCGAGGTCTCCTACGGCGTCTTCCGGATGTGAGCTGATATGAGTAAGAAGATCGAGAAGGTCCTCATCGCCAACCGTGGCGAGATCGCTTGCCGCGTCATCGAAACGCTGCGCACCCTGGGCATCGCCAGCGTCGCGGTGTACTCCGACGCGGACACCGACGCCCGGCACGTGCAGCTCGCCGACGAGGCCGTGCGCCTCGGCCCGGCCGCCGCCACCGAGAGCTACCTGCGCATCGACAGGGTCGTCGACGCCGCACGCGCCACCGGCGCGGACGCGGTGCACCCCGGCTACGGCTTCCTCTCCGAGAACGCCGCCTTCGCGCGGGCGCTTTCGGAGGCCGGGATCGAATTCCTCGGCCCGCCGGTCGAATCCATCGAGGTGATGGGTGACAAGATCACCGCGCGCGCCGCGGTCGTCGAGCGCGACGTGCCCGTGGTCCCCGGCATCAGTCGTCCGGGCCTCACGGACGCCGACCTGATCGGAGCGGCCGAGGGCATCGGCTTCCCCGTCCTCATCAAGCCCAGCGCGGGCGGCGGCGGCAAGGGCATGCACCGGGTCGAGAACCCGGCGGATCTGCCCGCCGCGATCGCCGCCGCGCGCCGCGAGGCCGCCGCCGCCTTCGGCGACGACGCGCTGTTCATGGAGCACTTCGTGGACACCCCGCGCCACATCGAGGTGCAGGTGCTGGCCGATAAGCACGGCAACGTGATCCACCTCGGCGAGCGCGAGTGCTCGCTGCAGCGCCGCCACCAGAAGGTGATCGAGGAGGCCCCGTCGGCGCTGCTCGACGAGGCCACCCGCGCCGAGATCGGCCGCGCCGCCTGCGATGCCGCGCGCTCCGTCGGCTACACGGGCGTGGGCACCGTCGAGTTCATCGTCTCGGCCAAGCGTCCCGACGCCTTCTTCTTCATGGAGATGAACACCCGTCTGCAGGTAGAGCACCCCGTCACCGAGTTGGTCACCGGAGTCGACCTGGTGGAGCAGCAGATCCGCGTCGCCAACGGCGAGGTGTTGGCGCTGTCCCAGGACGACATCGTGCTCACCGGGCACGCCGTGGAGGCCCGCGTCTACGCCGAGGACCCGGCGGCCGGCTTCCTGCCCACCGGCGGCACGGTGACCGCGCTGCGCTACCCGCGCAGCGATCGCCGCGGCCCCGTTCGCGTGGACACCGGCATCGAGACCGGCAGCGTCGTCGGCAGCGATTACGATCCCATGCTGGCCAAGGTGATCGTGCACGCGGACGACCGCGAGCAGGCGCTGCGCCGTCTCGACGAGGCCCTCGCCGGCACCCAGCTGACGGGCCTGCGCACCAACGTCGACTTCTGCCGGTTCGTCCTCGCCGACGGCGACGTCGTCTCCGGCACGCTGGACACGGAGCTGCTGGATCGACTGGCGCCCAACTACACCCGGCCGGAGCCGACGGTCCGCGCGTACGCCGCCGCCGCGCTCACGGCGGTCGCCGCAGCCCGCGGCGAGGGCGCGTGGGGCACCGAGACCGGCTGGCGCATCGGGGGCGCGCAGCCCACCGTCGTCCGGTTCGCCGGCACCGAGGGGACCGGAGAGGTCCACGTCTGCGTGCTCGGCGACGCGGTGACGGTGCGCGGCACGGCCGCGGGCTCGGTGCTCGACGGTGCCGGCACCGCCCGGATCGCCGGTGAGCGGCTGGTGGTGGACGGATACTCGACCCCGGTCACCGTCGACCTGCTGGGCGGGACCTACTGGGTCAGTGGCGAGGACGGCACGTACGAGCTGCCGCTCGCGAAGTCCACGTCGAAGGACCGCGACGGCGCCCACGGCGGCGACGTCGTGAGCCCCATGCCGGGCGCCGTGGTGGCGGTGCCGGTCGAGGACGGCCAGACGGTGGCCAAGGGCGAGACCCTGGTGATCATCGAGGCGATGAAGATGGAGCAGCCGCTGGCCGCGCCGCACGACGGTGTGGTGTCGATCGCGGTGCGCACAGGAGACAAGGTGACCGCGGCCCAGGTGCTCGCGAGCGTCACGGCTACCGCAACGGAGGAGAGCTGACATGGAATTGACCCAGGACTACGCGGACCTGCGGGACACGGTGCGCGACTTCGCGAACCAGGTGGTCGCGCCCGTCTCGGCCAAGCACGACGAGGAGCACTCCTTCCCGTACGAGGTCGTGAAGCAGATGGGGCAGATGGGCTTGTTCGGGCTTCCCTTCCCCGAGGAGTACGGCGGCATGGGCGGCGACTACTTCGCGCTCGCGCTCGCGCTGGAGGAGCTCGGCCGCGTCGACCAGTCGGTCGCGATGACCGTCGAGGCCGGCGTCGGCCTGGGCGCCATGCCGATCTACAAGTTCGGCACTGAGGAGCAGAAGCAGAAGTACCTGCCCTCCCTGGCCGCGGGAGAGAACCTCGCGGGCTTCGGCCTCACCGAGCCCGGCTGCGGCTCGGACGCCTCCGGCACGCAGACCACCGCCAAGCTGGACGGTGACGAGTGGGTGATCAACGGCTCCAAGCAGTTCATCACCAACTCCGGCACCGACATCACCAGCCTGGTGACGGTGACCGCGGTGACCGGCACCAAGCCGGACGGGCGCAAGCAGATCTCCACCATCATCGTGCCCAGCGGTACACCGGGGTTCACCGTCGAGCCCGCCTACAACAAGGTCGGCTGGAACGCCTCGGACACGCACCCGCTCAGCTTCTCCGACGTGCGCGTGCCGAAGGAGAACCTGCTGGGCGAGGAGGGGCGCGGCTACGCGAACTTCCTGTCCATCCTCGACGAGGGCCGCATCGCCATCGCCGCCGTCGCCACCGGTGCGGCGCAGGGCTGCGTGGACGAGTCGGTGAAGTACGCCAAGGAGCGCAACGCGTTCGGGAAGCCGATCGGCGAGTTCCAGTCCATCGCCTTCGCCATCGCCCGGATGGAGGCCCGTGCGCACACCTCCCGCGTCGCCTACTACGAGGCGGCGCGGCTCATGCTGGCCGGCAAGCCCTTCAAGAAGGAGGCCGCCATCGCCAAGATGATCTCCTCCGAGGCGGCGATGGACAACGCCCGCATGGCCACCCAGATCCACGGCGGCTACGGCTTCATGAACGAGTACCCCGTGGCGCGGCACTACCGCGATTCGAAGATCCTCGAGATCGGCGAGGGCACCACCGAGGTGCAGCTCATGCTGATCGCCCGGTCGCTGGGGCTGAACTCGTGACCGGCGGGCAGGAGGCCGGAGGCCGACCGGGGGATGTCTCCGGCGAGCCCGTGCGGCGGGTCACGCAGCGCGGCCTGTGGTTCGACGAGTTCGAGGACGGCGTGCTCTACGAGCACCGGCCCGGCGTCACCGTCACCGAGGCCGACAACATGCTGTTCACCAAGCTGACCATGAACACTCAGGCGCTGCACCTGGACGCGCACTGGTCGGCGCAGCAGCCCGGCTTCGGCGGCCAGCGGCTGGTGAACTCGATGTACACGCTCTCCACCCTGGTGGGCCTGTCCGTCGCGCAGCTGACGCAGGGCACGCTGGTGGCGAATCTCGGGTTCAGCGAGATCTCCTTCCCCGCACCGGTGTTCGCGGGCGACACGCTGTACGCGGAGACGCTGTGCACCGGCAAGCGGGAGTCCAAGTCGCGGCCCGGGCAGGGCATCGTCAACCTGCGGCACATCGCGCGGAACCAGGACGGCACCGTCGTCGCGGTGGCCGAGCGCTCGACCCTGGTGCGCAGGGCGCCGTCCGGCTCCGATGGGGAGGGGGAGTGAGCGTGTTCCACCGCGACGGACGTGACGCCCCCGCCTGGCGGCCGCCGGGCCCCGCGATCCTGTTCTGCCCCGCCGACCGCCCCGAGCGGTACGCGAAGGCGGCCGAGCGCGCGGACGCGGTGATCCTCGACCTCGAGGACGCCGTCACCGCTGACGCCCGGCCCGCTGCCCGTGAGGCGCTGATCGACAACGATCTGGACCCGGAGCGGACGATCGTGCGGGTGAACGCCTTCGGCACCTACGACTTCGCCGAAGACATCGAGGCGCTGCGCCGCACGGCCTATCGTGTGGTCATGCTCGCCAAGACCGAGTCCGCGCACCAGCTGGACAAGCTGGCGCAGGTCGACGGGCTGCAGGTGATCGCCCTGATCGAGACGCCGCGCGGCGCGGTGAACGTGAACGAGATCGCCGCGCACCCGCGGTGCATCGGGCTGATGTGGGGCGCGGAGGATCTGGTGGCGGCGATGGGCGGGCGGTCCTCGCGGTTCGCCGACGCCACCTACCGGGACGTGCCCCGGTACGTCCGCTCGGCGACCGCACTCGCCGCGGCGGCGCACGGCAAGTTCGCCCTCGATGCGGTCCACATCGACATCGCCGACGCGGACGGCCTCGCGGCCGAGGCGGAGGACGCGGTCGCGCTGGGCTTCGCGGCCACCGTCTGCATCCACCCCTCCCAGTCGGCCGTGATCCGCGCCGCCTACCGGCCGACGGACGAGGAGATCTCCTGGGCCCGTGAGGTGCTCGAGGCCGAGGCGGGCAACAACGGCGTCTACCAGGTGCGCGGTCAGATGATCGACGCGCCGCTGCTCGCGCAGGCGCGGGCCATCATCGGAAGGGTCGACTGAGACATGACCACCACCCCGTCCTACGACCGCGGCGAGGCCGATCCGGCCCTGCTCACCTACACCATCGGCGCGCAGCTCGAGGTGACCGCCGACCGGTTCGGCGAGCGCACCGCGCTCGTCGACGTGCCCTCCGGCCGGCGGTGGACCTACGCCGAGCTCCTCGCGGACTCGCGTGCGTTCGCGGCGGGATTGGTGCGGAACGGGATCCGGCGCGGTGACCGGGTCGGCGTCTGGGCGCCGAACACGCCGGAGTGGGTGATCGTCCAGTTCGGTACCGCGCTCGCCGGCGTGATCCTGGTCAACCTCAATCCGTCGTACCGGCAGCGCGAGCTGGAGTACGCGCTGAACCAGTCCGGCATCGTCGCGGTCTACACCATGACGAGCTTCAAGACCTCGGAGTACGCGGCGATGCTGGCTGCCGCGCGGCCCGAGGCGCCGGAGCTGCGCGACGTGGTGACCTTCGGATCGGCGGAGTGGGACGCGTACCTGGACCCGGCGACAGACGACGAGCTGGGCGCCCTCGCGGACCTCGGCGACGAGCTGGCCGCCGACGACCCGATCAACATCCAGTACACCTCGGGCACCACGGGGTTCCCCAAGGGCGCCACGCTGACCCACGCCAACATCCTCAACAACGGCTACCTCGTGGGCGAGCTGCTGAACTACACCGAGCAGGACTCCATCTGCATTCCCGTGCCCTTCTATCACTGCTTCGGCATGGTGATGGGCAATCTCGCGGCGATCACCCACGGTGCGGCGATGGTCATCCCGGGTCCGGCGTTCGTGCCGGAGGACGCGCTGGTCGCCGTCGCCGCGGAGAAGTGCACCAGCCTCTACGGCGTGCCCACCATGTTCATCGCCGAACTGGCGTTGGGGAACTTCGACGACTACGACCTCTCCAGCCTGCGCACCGGCATCATGGCCGGCTCGCCGTGCCCGGAGGAGGTCATGCGCAAGGTGGTCGACCGGATGGGCATGACGGAGGTGTCGATCTGCTACGGCATGACCGAGACCTCTCCGGTGTCCACCCAGACGCGGGTCGACGACGCGCTCGAGCTGCGGGTCGGCACCGTCGGGCGGGTGGGGCCGCACCTGGAGATCCAGGTGATCGACCCGATCGACGGCACCGTCATGCCGCGCGGCGAGGTCGGGGAGCTGTGCACCCGTGGCTATTCCGTGATGAAGGGCTACTGGAACAACGAGGAGAAGACCGCCGAGGCGATCGACGCCGACGGGTGGATGCACACCGGCGACCTCGCGACCATGGACGACGCCGGCTACGTCCGCGTCACCGGCCGCATCAAGGACATGGTGATCCGCGGCGGCGAGAACATCTACCCGCGCGAGATCGAGGAGTTCCTCTACACCCACCCGGACATCCTCGACGCGCAGGTGATCGGCGTGCCGGACGAGAAGTACGGGGAGGAGCTCATGGCGTGGATCCAGCTCCGCGAGGGCGTGGACGCGTTCACCGTCGAGGACCTCAAGGCCTTCGCCGACGGCAAGATCGCTCGCCACAAGATCCCGCGCTACGTGCACGTGGTACCGGCTTTCCCTATGACGGTATCGGGGAAAATACGCAAGGTGCAGATGCGAGAGGAGTCCCTTGGGCTCCTCGGTCTGGGAGAGTAGAGACATGCATTCGATCGATCGGTTCGCCGAATTCGTGGGTGTGCCCGCGGGCGACTACGACACCGTCTTCCGGTACTCCGTCGAGCAACCCGAGAACTTCTGGGGCGGAGTATGGGACTTCTTCGAGCTCGGTGAGCGCACGGGAGCGGTGCTCGTCTCGCGCGAGATGCCCGGAGCCCGCTGGTTCCCCGAGGTGGAGCTGAACTACGTCGACCGGGTGCTGAGGTTCGCCGATCTGCCCGGCAACGCCATCGTCGGCCTCTCGGACGACGGTGCGCGGGTGGAGGTCCCGTGGTCGGAGCTGCCCGCCCGGGTGTCCGCGATCGCCGAGCTGCTGCGCTCCCTCGGGGTCGGGATGGGCGACACCGTCGCGGCTTACCTCCCCGATGAGCCCTTCGCAGTGCTCGCCTTCCTGGCGACGGCGTCGATCGGCGCGATCTGGTCGGGCTGCGGCCAGGACTACGCGCCCGAGGGCGCGGCGGGTCGCATGGCGCAGCTGGAGCCCAAGGTCCTGTTCGCGCGCGACGGCTACGCGTTCGGCGAGAAGAAGGTCGACAAGCGCGTCGACACCGTCGAACTCGCTGAACTGCTGGGTGTTCCGTCCTCGCACGTGATCACGCGGCTGCCCGAGCCGGGGGCGGACACCCCGGACCTGAAGCCCGTGCAGGTGCCCTTCGACCACCCGCTGTGGGTGCTGTTCAGTTCCGGAACCACCGGCAAGCCGAAGGGGATCGTGCAGGGGCACGGCGGCATCCTCGTCGAGCACGTGAAGGTGCTGGGGCTGCACAACGAGATCGGCCCCGGCGATGTCTTCTTCTGGCACACCGCGCTGTCGTGGATGATGTGGAACTACCAGGTGGCCGGCCTGCTCCTGGGTGCCACCATCGTGACCTTCTCCGGGCATCCGTTGGCGCCCACCGCCGATCGGCTCTGGCAGGTCTGCGAGGACGAGGGGGTCACCTTCTTCGGTACCAGCCCCGGACAGCTGCAGGCCTCGCGCAAGGCCGGCCTGAACCCCGGCACCGAGCACTCGCTGGTGCTGCGCACCATCGGCAGCACCGGCTCGCCGCTCGCGCCGGACCTCTTCACCTGGGTCGACGAACATGTGGCCCAGGGGCTTCCGGTGAGCTCCGTCTCGGGCGGCACCGACGTGTGCAGCGCCTTCTGCGGCGGTACCGCATCGGTACCGCACGTCCCGGGGGAGCTGACGGTGCGTTATCTCGGCTGCGCGATGGACTCGTGGGCACCCGACCGCACGCCGCTCGTCGGCGAGGTGGGCGAGATGGTGATCACCGTGCCCATGCCCTCGATGCCGACGCACTTCTGGAACGACCCGGGCGAGAAGAAGTACCGCGCCGCCTACTTCGAGCACGAGTGGACGGACGGGGTCGCGCCGAACGTCTGGCGCCACGGCGACTGGGTGGAGCTGACGGACCGCGGCTCGGTCACCATCCACGGCCGCAGCGATGCGACCCTGAACCGCAACGGGATCCGCATGGGATCGGCCGACATCTACGAGGTGGTCGAGGCCATCCCGGAGGTCGCTGAGGCCATGGTGGTCGGCGTCGACGGCCCGGACGCGCGGTACTGGATGCCGCTGTTCCTCACCCTCGTGCCCGGTGCCGAATTGACCGACGAACTGGTCGGCCGCATCCGCACGGACGTCAAGACACGGCTCTCACCCAGGCACGTGCCCGACGAGGTCGTCCTCGCCCCCGGCATCCCGCACACCAAGACCGGGAAGAAGCTGGAGATCCCGATCACGGCCATGCTCGCCGGGCGGGACGTCAACGTCGACCCGAGGTCCATCGACGATCCGGATCTCCTGGCCTGGTACGAGAAGCGGGGCCGCGACCACTCGTGGTGATGCCTACCCGAGGGCCTTTCCCGGGTTGAGGATGCCGTTCGGGTCGAAGACGGACTTGATCCCCCGCGTCAGGTCCGTCGATACGTCACCGATCTCGGAACGCAACCAGCGCTGCTTGAGCAGGCCCACCCCGTGCTCGCCGGTCAGCGTTCCGCCGAGGTCGAGCGCGGCGCGGAAGACGGCATCCGCGGCGCGCCACGCGCGGTCGGGGATGCCGGGCTCGTCCACGACGATGATCGGGTGCAGGTTGCCGTCGCCCGCGTGCGCCATCGTCGCGATCGTGACGCCGAACTCGGTGGCGATCCGCTCCACCCGCTCGATCATGGTGCCCACCTGTGACAACGGCACCGCGACGTCCTCGATCAGGACTCGGCCCAGACGCTCCAGCGCGGGCAGGGCGTCTCGGCGCGCCGCGACGAGCGCGCCGCCACCGTCGTCGGCGACGGTGACCTCGGTCGCGGAGCGCGCCCACAGGCGCGCGACGACGTCGCAGGCGTGCGCACCGTCGTTCCCCTCGAACTGGATCATCGCGAGCGCACCCCGGCCGAAGGACGTTCCCTTCCACCTGTCCAACGCGAGCAGGCAGGTGCCGTCGAGCAGCTCTGCAACCAACGGCGAATCGCCCGCCTCGAGCACCTCGGTCACGCCCGCTGCAGCGGCCGCGGTGGACGGGAACAGGCCGACCACCGTGTGCACCACCGGTGACACGGACCGCAGCCGCAGCGTGGCCTCGGTGACCACGCCGAGCGTGCCCTCTGACCCCACGATCAGCGACGTGAGGTCCAGCCCCGCTACACCTTTGATGGTGCGCCCGCCGGTGTGAAGAATCCCTCCGCCCGGCAGCACCACCTCCAGGCCGAGCACGGAATCGCGGGTCACGCCGTACTTCACGCAGCGCAGCCCGCCGGCGTTGGTGGCGATGTTGCCGCCGATCGTCGAGATCGCCACACTGCCGGGGTCCGGCGTGTACCGCAGTCCCACCGCCACGGCGGCGGCGTCGACGTCGGCGCTGAGAACACCGGCAGACACGCGGGCGATCCGATCCGCGCGGGAGACCTCGAGCAGTCCCGTCATCCGCTCGGTGCTGAGCACGAGCTCGCCGGCCGCGGCGGAGGCGCCTCCGGCGAGCCCGGTCCCCGCACCGCGGGTGACGACGGGGGTCCGGGTGCGCTCGGCGATCGCCAGCACCGCCGCAACATCGTCGGTCGACTCCGCGAAGACGACGCCGAGCGGGGAGCCGTCGCCGACCGCTCCGGATCGATCCGATCGATAGGACTGCAGTACCGCGGGATCGGTCACCACCGCGGCACCGATCCGGGCCCGCAGCTCGTCGACGACGGTGACTCTCGCGGTCACGAGGCGCCCACGGCACCGGGCCGGGCCGGATCCGCGGACCACTGCGACCACGAGCCCGGATAGAGGGCCGCGGTCACTCCGATCGACGCCAGCGCCGCGATCTGGTGCGCGGCGGTCACCCCGGAGCCGCAGTACACGGTCACGTCGGCATCGTCGCGCACTCCCAGCCCGGCGAACCGCTCCCGCAGCCGGTCGGCCGGCAGGAACAGCCCGTCCGGCCCGACGTTGTCCGCCGTCGGCGCACTGACGGCGCCGGGGATGTGCCCGGCCCGCGGATCCACCGGCTCGACCTCGCCGCGATAGCGCTCACCGGCACGGGCGTCGAGTAGCAGGGCGCCGCCCGCCGCCACGTCGTCCGCGGTCACCGTGGGCAACCCGCCGGGAGTCACCACGGCCGTGCCGCCGCCTGCGGCGGCCTCGGCACCGCCGGCCACCGGCAGGCCCGCGGCGCGCCACGCGCCGAGGCCACCGTCGAGCAGTCGCACGTCGGCGATCCCCGCCCACCGCAGCAGCCACCACAGCCGTGCGGCGGACTGGCCGGCGTTGTCGTCGTAGACGACCACCGTCGACTCCGGGTGGATCCCCCAGGCCCGCACCGACTTCTGCAGGTCGGCGATGTCCGGCAGCGGGTGCCGTCCGGCTTCGGGCGACGCCGGCGCGGCGAGCTCGGTCTCCAGGTCGACGTAGACGGCACCGGGGATGTGCGCGTCGAGGTAGTGCTCGTGCCCGCGGTCGTCGCCGAGCTTCCAGCGCACGTCGAGCAGCAGTGGCCGGTTGAGCCGCGCCAGCTCCGGCGCGGAGATGGTCACCGTCATAGCAGGATCCGTCCTTCGTCGAGTACCGTCCGCAGCGATGTCGTGCCGGGCGCGACGCCGTCGCGCAGCAGCCGCCACAGCGCCACCTGTACTGCCCGGTTCGCCGGTGCCCGGGTCCCGAACTCGTGGGCGAGATGGACGATCTCGCCGTTGAGATAGTCCGTTTCGACGGACCCGGCGCCGCGCGCGAGGCTCTGCCACGTGGACCGTCGTGCCGTTCCCGCGCCGGGGACGTCGACGATCCGGAGTACCGAGTGGTCGAGTCGCGATTCGGTCCCGTAGTCGGCGTGGTCGAGGCCCGCCGCGGCGAACGCTTCGAGGGCCTCGGCGCGTAACAGTTCTGTCACCTCGTCATGCTCGGCATCGGTGCCGTCGAACACCTCGATCGCGTTGCCCAGGTTGGCCAGGAGTTTCGCCCGCTTCCAGCGGCCGATGTCGGCGGCGACCTGGGTGGGGAACGCCGCCGCGGTGAAGTCGCGGGCGATGCTCTCGACGGCCTCGCCGGCGGCACCGTCGGGGTGCGGGCCCAGCCACACCAGCCCGGCCGTACCGGTCGGCGTGTAGACCGCGACGGTGCCGGGGGTCTCGAATTGCGCGGGCGTGAGGATCGATCCCGCGATCACCATGTCGAAGTACCGGGTGGCGATGCGTTCGGTGTCCAGCCCGTTCTGCAGGGTCACCAGCGGAAGCCCGGTGGGCGCCCAGTCGGCGAGCGCGGCCGAGGCCTGCTGCGCCTTCACCGCCAGGACCAGAACGTCGTCGGTTCGCGGTCGGACGTCCGCGGGGCCACCGGCGACGTTCACGGGAATCTCGCGGGTGCCGTCGGGACGCAGGTAGCGCAGGGGAGATCCGGACAGCGCGCGCAGCTGCTCGCCCCGGGCCACCAGCACGGAATCGATGCCCGCGAGGGTGAGCTCGGCGGCCAGGGCGCTGCCGACGGCGCCCGCACCGACGATGACGTACCGAGTCACTTGCCGCCCTTCTCCAGTGCGGACTGCAATGCCGAGTTGAGGTCGGTCGACCAGAGGTCGGAAACCTTCACGGCCGCCGGGATCGCCTTGATGTCGACGAACGAGTCGGCCACCCTCTGCTGGCTCTGCTCCGCGGCCGGAGTCACCACCCCGAGGTGTGTCGGGCGCTGTGCCTCCTGCTGCGTGATCTGTTGGACCGCACTGGCTTCCGGCTGCTTGGTGGCGGCGGCGAACCGCTTGGCGTAGTCCGCCAGGTGCCCGTCGCGGATGTAGGCGTAGGCCCGGTCCAGGCGTGCCAGCAGGTCCGCCAGGGCCGCCTTCTTGGCGGCGTCGCCCAGGAGCGCCTTCGTGGTGCTCCACGGGAAGTTCCCGGAGAGGATGTTCTCCCCGGATCCGATCGTCTTCGCGCCGCCGGCGTGTGCCTGGATGATCGTGTTGCCGTAGCTGGCGAATGCGTCGATGGAGCCGCCCTGGAGCGCGGCCAGTCCGTCGTTCGGTGATACCGGCCGGGATTCGATGTCGGTCCAGCTCAACCCGTTCTGCTTGAGCAACTCGTTGAGGAAGTAGGCCGCGGTGGTGTTCTTGACGTAGCCCACCTTCTTGCCCTTGAGGTCCTTGATCGACGTGATGGAGGAGTCCTTCCCGACCACCACCTCCTGGAGCAGGGTGCTCGCGGTCTGCACCGCCACCTGGGTGAAGTTCACGGTGCCGCCGGCCGCCACGAAGATCGGCGGCGTCTCGCTGGACTGCGCGACATCGAGTGCCTTGGACTGCAACGCCTGAAGCTGCTGGTCGCCGCCGGAGAAGACTGGCCACTCGATGCGATAGGGCGTGTTGTCGAGGCCCGCGACCTGCAGGGCGGCCTGGCTGGCGGCCCAGCCGGTCTGGCCGATCTTGAGCGAGACCGAGGCGGGGGCACCACTCGATCCGCCGGCGTCGGTCGACGACGATCCGCAGGCCGACGTGGACAGGGCGGCCGTCACGACGGTGACGGTGGCGACCACGGCGACGAGCGGTGTGCGCAGTGCGCGATTCATGGGATGCCTTTCAGCGGGAGTGGAGGGCTCAGCGGACGCCGAGCCGGTCGAGGATGTCGCGGCGGGTGGCGACGAAGTCGGCGGACGTGATGTCGCGGGGGCGCTCGGCGGGGAGTCGTACCTGGTGGGCGATGCGCCCGTCCTCCATGACCAGCACGCGGTCGGCGAGCAGCAGAGCCTCCTCGACGTCGTGGGTCACCATGAGCACGGCGCACCCGTGGCTGCGCCACAGGTCTTCGACCAGCTTCTGCGCGGCCACGCGAGTGAGCGCGTCGAGTGCGCCGAAGGGCTCGTCGAGCAGTAGGAGGTCGGGTTTGCGCACGAGCGCACGTGCGAGCGAGACACGTTGTGCCTGGCCGCCGGACAGGGTCTTGGGCCACGCGCCGGCCAGGTCGGTGAGGCCGACCTCGGCGAGCGCGGTGTCGGCGAGTGCACGGTCCGGGCGCCCGGGGAGGCCGAGCACGACGTTGCGCCACACGCGCTTCCAGGGCATCAGCCGCGGCTGTTGGAAGCCGACGGAGCGGTGCTGCGGCACGGCGGCGTCGCCGGTGATGTCGGTGTCGAGGCCGGCGAGAATCCGGAGCAGCGTCGACTTCCCGCAGCCGCTGCGGCCGAGGAGGACGACGAACTCGCCGGTGGTGATCCGCAGATCGAGGTCGGAGAGCACCTCGCGATCGTCGAAGCTCTTGCTCAGGTCCGAAACGCGGACCACGGTGCCGGGCTCTACGGAGACGGTCATCATCATTTCCCGTCGAAAGTCGACTGCCAGGAGAGCAGCAGCCGGGAGAGGAGGCGGACGAACTGGTCGCACAGCAGGCCGAGAATCGCGTAGACGACCAGGCACACGACGATCGCATCGGTTTGGAAGAACTGCCGCGCGGTGTCCATGAGGTAGCCGATCCCGCTGCCCGCGTTGATCTGCTCGGCGAACACCAGCGCGAGCCATGCGGTGCCGAGCGAGTAGCGCAGTCCGATGAGCGATCCCGGAAACGCGGCGGGGAGGATCACGTGCCGGATCATTCCCCAGCGGTTCAGTCCGAGAGTCTCGCCGGCTTCGATCAAGCCCGCGTCGACGCCGCGGATCGCGCCGAAGATGTTGAAGTACAGGGGGAACAGCACCCCGAGGGCGACCAGCGCGATCTTGGGCTCCTCGTCGATGCCGAACCAGATGATGAACAGCGGGATCAGCCCCACCCATGGCACCATCCGCAGCATGCCCAGCGACGAGTCCAGCAGGTCCTCGCCGATTCTGACGAGACCCGCGGCCAGCGCGAGCACCACCGCGAGTGCGGCGCCGATCACGAAGCCGATCAGGACCCGTCGACTCGAGGTGACGATCGCCGACGGAAGGTCGCCGGCCTCCCAGAGGGCCACCGCGCGACTCAGGACCGCCGCCGGCGATGCGATCACATCGGGGTGCAGGACGCCGGTCGCCGACCCGATCCACCACAGTAGGAGCAGGATGGCGGGCCCGCCTGCGCGCCGCAGCCAGCGGGGCACCGTCGGCAGGCGGCGGCTCCGCCCGGAGGGCGTGAGTGAGATCAGTTCGGGGTTCCCGGTGCCCGGGGACGCCGTCGGTACCGGTGCGTGCACGGCCGGTTGCGGGGATGCGAGGGTCACAGCGGGACTCCCTGTGTTCGTGATGAGACCACCACGGCGTGATGGACCAGTTCAGGCTCGCCGCTCGTCGCGTCATGGGTCAAACCCCTGACTCATCGTGAATTCAAGGGTTCGCCCGGCGCCCTGCCGGCCGTAGCCTGATCGACATGACCCAGCTCCGCGTGCCGTCGGATGTCGTGGAATCGGCCGACCAGCGCCGCCACGGCTTCCCGTTCCGTTCGGGCAGCGTGGCTCTCGATTTCGTTGCGACGGTGGCGAAGCGCGACATGGCCGATCGTGAGATGCTCGCCGATGCCGACGCCTTCGTCGACTGGCTCTACGTGGCCGGCCTGCCGGCCGTCACCACCGCGGTGACGCCCGAAGCGGTGCGCCGTGCGCGCAGGCTGCGCGAGGCGATCCACCGGCTGATCCGTGCCCGGGTGGACGGCGAGGAGCCCGCTCCTGCCGACATCGAGCTGATCAACGACGCCGCCCGGCCGCGCACTCCGACGGCGCTGTTGGCCCCGTCGGGACGCACCGCCCTGCCCGCCGACGGCGTGACCCCGACGGCGATCCTCGCGCTGCTCGCCCGGCAGGGGGTGGAGCTTCTGACCGGCCCGTACGGCGACCGGATCCGACGGTGCCTGGGCCACGACTGCAGCCTGTACTTCGTCGACCGCTCCCGTCAGGGCAACCGAACCTGGTGCTCGATGTCCGCCTGCGGCGCCAAGAACAGTTCGGCGCGCTACCGCTCGCGTCACCGGCACCAAGAGTCACGAAAGGACCACCATGTCTGACACTCCGATTCCCGAGACGGCTGCTCCGGCCGTCGAGTTCATCAGCCTCACCCATCTCAACCAGTCCACCGAGCTGAACCCCGTGCCCACCCGCGGGGTGGAGCTCGACTTCTTCCGCCGCTACGTCCGGGCGCTGGAGGACGGCGGCTACGACTACACGTTGCTGCCCTACGGCTCGTCGAGCGCGGACCCGTTCGTGCTGGCGTCCGCCGTCGGTCAGCTCACCGATCACCTCAAGCCCATCGTCGCGCTGCGCCCCAACACCGTCCATCCGCTGGTGGCCGCACAGCAACTCGCCACGTTGGACCAGCTGACCGAGGGCCGCGCGGTGGTGCACATCATCTCGGGCGGCAGCGACGTGGAGCAGGTACGGCACGGCGACTACCTCAGCAAGGACGAGCGGTACGCGCGCTCATCGGAGTACATCGACCTCCTCCGCCGTGCGTGGACCGAGCCGAAGGCGTTCGACCACCACGGCACCCACTACCGGTTCGAGGGCTTCGGGCCCGGGTTCGCGCCCTACGGGGACACCATTCCCGTCTCGATCGGCGGTTCCTCGGACGCGGCCTTCGAGATCGGCGGCGGGCAGGCCGACATCTTCTCGTTCTGGGGCGAGCCGCTCGCCGACATCCGCGCGCAGATCGAGCGAGTGCATGCGATCGCCGCCGCAGCAGGGCGGAGCACTCGGCCACGGATCTGGGTCACCTTCCGGCCGATCATCGACCGCACCGAGGAACTCGCGTGGGCCAAGGCCCACGAGTACGTGGATCGCATCGCCTCGAACTTCCAGCAGGTTCTGGGTTCGGACCGGCGCTTCTCCGCGGACCCGCAGAACGTCGGCTCGCAGCGCGCGCTCGACTTCGCCCGCCGCGGCGAGGTCTACGACCGCGCGCTGTGGACCCGCACCGCCGCGGCGACCAACGCGGCCGGCGCATCGACCGCGCTGGTCGGCACGCCGGAGACGGTGGCGGCGGCGATCGTCGACTACATCGATCTAGGTGCGGACCTCGTCTCCATCCGGGGCTACGACACGCTCAACGACGCGATCGACTACGGCCGATTCGTGATTCCGCTCGTCCGTGAGGAACTCGCGCACCGTGCTCGCACCGGACGGCGCGGCACGCTGCAGGCCGACAACCCCGGCGCGCTCGCGGGAGTCGGCGCATGACGACCACCGAATCCCGGACCCTCCCCACGCCCGACCTCTCGCCCGCAGCGCTCGGCGCCGTCACCGCGGAGATCGCGGCGACCGCCGAGCGCTACGACCGCTCCGGCGAGATCCCCTGGGACGGGCTGGCGGCCGCGCACCGGGCCGGTTTGCTCACGGCCACCGTCGCGGCCGAGTACGGCGGGCCCGGGCTCGGCCCCCTGGAGGTGGCGCGGATCCTCGTCGCGATCGGCGAGGGCGATGCCTCGGTGGCGCTGCTCGTCGCCAACACGCTCGGCGGACACCAGGCGCAGGCCGTCGCGCGGCACTGGCCGGAGGCGGCGTACGCGGACCTGCTCGCCCGCAGTGTCGAAGGGCCGGCGTTGGTGAACACGATCCGCGCTGAACCCGAGCTGGGCGCGCCCGCGCGCGGCGGGCTGCCCGCCACTACGGCGACCCGCGTCGGTGACGCTTGGGTCGTCAACGGCCGGAAGGCCTTCGCCACTGGCGGTGAGGCGCTCGCGTACCACCTGGTGTGGGCCGTCACCGACGACGGCCGCGTGGGCCATCTCGTGGTGCCCGGCGACGCCCCGGGCATTACCTGGATCAAGACCTGGGACCACCTCGGGCTGCGTGCCTCCAACACGCACGACGTGGTCTACGACGGCGTCGAGGTGCCCGCGGCGAACTTCGTGGAGATCCCGCGGGTCGACGGCCGCTACGTCGACCCCGCCGCGACCCCGAGCGTGTGGGGCCTCGGTCACGCGGCGCTGTACATCGGCGTGGCGCGGGCCGCTCGGGCCGCGTTCGCCGACTTCGCCACGACCCGCGTTCCGACGGCACTGGGTCGCCCGATCGCGACGACCGAACGGATCCAGACCGTCGCCGGAGAGATCGACACGCACATCACCATCGCCGAAACCCTGCTGGCCGGGGGCATCTCCCGAGTCGTGGACGGGGACGACGCCGGACACCTCGCCGCCGTCAAGGTCGCCATCGCACGGTCGGTGGTCGAGGCCGTGCAAACCGCCGTCGGTGCGCTCGGCAACGCCGCGCTCACGCGGCGCCGGCCCCTGGAGCGCCATCTGCGTGACGTGCTGTGCGTCCGCGTGCACCCACCGCAGGAGGACGTGGTGCTGCTCACCGCCGGCCGCCGGGTGCTGGGCATATGACGGTTTCCCAACAGCGGAAGACCGTGGCCCCGCGGACCGTCGGGGCCGAACCGATCGAGAGGATCCCCGCATGACAACCGCCGCAACCACCTTCACCGACGCCTGGCGTGCCTGGCGCACTGAGCGAGAGGCCGCGGCGACGGCACCCGGCGGCCTGGCCGTGGTGACCGGGACGCATTGGCTCTCCGACGAACCCGCTCCTGTTGAAGGCGTGACCGGGAGGTGGAGCCGGGCGGGCGATCGCGTCGTCGGAGACCTGGGTGGCAGCACCGTCGAGCTGGGCATCGGTGAGACGGCGGAGATCGGAGGCGTGACGGTGCGCGCCCTGTCCAATCCGCGCGGGATCGGCGTGCGACTGTTCGACGATGCGTCCCCGTACCGCGCCGGGCTGGCGGGGATCGACGCCTACGAGCCCGACGAGGTGTGGGTCCTGCCCGGACGGGTGACCGTCCCGCGACGGGCGACGGTGCAGGTCCGGCACGCGGACGGCTGGGTGGCCGATGTTCGCATCGCCGCCGACGTGGTGGTGACCGTCGAGGGTCGCGAGGTGACGCTCGCCGCCTGGGACGACGGTGCCGGGGCGCTGCAGGTCAGCTTCGCCGACAGCACCCGCTCGAGTGAGGAGACGGGTTTCCGGTTCCTCTCGCTGCCGCGCGGGGAGGGACCCGTCACCGTCGACTTCAACCGCGCGTACCTGCCGCCGAGTGCCTTCACCCCGCACTACCTGTGCCCGAACCCTCCGGCCGGCAACACTCTTGACGTCGCCGTCGAGGCCGGCGAGCGGCGACCCCGCCGTCGCTGACGGCGCCGGGCGGCTCGGCCCCGAAACACGCCGGAGGGGCGGCACCGTCGGACATGACGGTGCCGCCCCTGGCGCTCTGCGGCGTGGATCAGAGGTGACCCGAGGTGCAGGTCCAGACGAAGATCGACCCACCGCCGGACAGCGAGATGGCGCTCCGCTGTGCCGCGTAGAGGGAGCGGCCCGTGCCGCCCTGGTACCGGGTGCGGGTCTGGGCGACGGCGCCGCAGCCGTCGCTGAAGGAGGCGAGCACCTTGCAGCTGCCCCAGCCGCACGAGTTGAGCGCGGCGCGCTCGGCGGCCGCGCGGGACGGGTAGTCCCACGAGCGGCCCGTCGCGCCGTTGGACGCGACCGCGATGGCGCCGAAGTTGACGGCGGCGTTCGCGGCGGGGGCGGCCGCGATCTGGATGCCGCCGGCGACGCTCGCGGTGGCGACGGCGGCGACGAACGCCTTCTTGGTGAGGGACTTCATGATGGTGCCTTTCTCGGAAGAGCTGGGGGATGGTGCGATCCGGGGGAGACCGCGACGGGGTCAGCGGGGCAGGGCCTCGCCGGCTTCGGGCTTGTCGGTGGTCTCGATGGGCGTCACGTTCGGCTTGGTCACGGTGACCTTCTCGCCGAACTTGGAGAAGGTGAGCGTGATCGACCCGTCGGTGGCGGGCGTGATCTCGATGCGGACGAGCTGCTTGTCGCCGGACTTGCGGACCCACACGGTGGTGGGGACCGGGACGCTCTTCTGCGGATCGACGCGCGAGCCGGAGATCGTGGCGATCTCCGTCGCGGGCACGGTGCCGGTGATCTTGGTGGTCTCCTGGCCGTCGATCGTCTCGGTGCCGACGGCCTTGGCGCCCGTGATCTTGGTCAGGATGTTGGGGATGCCCGTGCTCTGGTCGAAGAGGGCCGAGACGTCGTAGATCGACTTCCCGTCGCCGTAGTCGACGTACTTGTCCCCGAAGAGCGCGGCGTACATCGTGCCGTCGATGAAGGTGAACTTGCCCTCCGCGTTGCCGGGCTGCACGAGCGCCGTGCCCTGCGCCCGGGTGGCGGGCTTGATCTGGAGGTCACCGTCGACCTTGGAGATCGGGAGGCCCTGCACCTTCCCGGCCACCGCGACGACGAAGTGGGTGCTGGTGAGGTTCTTGGCCGCCTCGGACGACTCCTTGAGCACGGCCGGGGCGTCGATTCCCGACGCGTCCGCCGATGCGGTGGGCGTGGACTCCGAGCCCGTCGACGAGCTGCCCTTATCGGCGCAGCCGGTGAGCGCGACCGTCAGCGCGAGCGCCGCGGAGGCGGCGACGAGAGCGGGGCGGGAAGACTTCATGAGATGTGTTCTCCATTCACTTCGACTGCGGTAACCATCGTCGGCGGCGCTTAATCAACGCTTGCCGTCCTCTGAATTCAGACATAATCGCCAGGGGCGCAGGGTCGATCGCAAAACTTACCGACGGGTAGGTTGCGGAGCCCGATAACCGCAGGTCAAGTGAGATAGGTCATGGAACAAGGGTCGGCGCCCGGGCGGATTCGCGGAGGCATAGAGTCGTCTGCGGACCCGTGATGAATGCGGGTGGACCGAGTAACCAGACAGATGGTGAGCTGATGGATCTCTTCGAATACCAAGCGAAGGAACTGTTCGTCAAGCACGGCGTGCCCACATCGGCCGGCCGCGTGACGGACAATGTCGCCGACGCCCGCGCGATCGCCGAGGAAATCGGCAAGCCGGTGATGGTCAAGGCGCAGGTCAAGGTGGGTGGCCGCGGCAAGGCCGGCGGCGTGAAGTACTCCGCCGACGCCGATGCGGCGCAGGCCAACGCAGAGGCCATCCTGGGCCTGGACATCAAGGGTCACGTCGTCAAGAAGCTGCTGGTCGCCGAGGCGAGTGACATCGCCGAGGAGTACTACATCTCCTTCCTGCTCGACCGCGCCAACCGCACCTACCTGGCCATGTGCTCGGTCGAGGGCGGCGTGGAGATCGAGGTCACCGCCGAGGAGAACCCGGACGCGCTGGCGAAGATCGCCGTCGACGCGACCAAGGGCGTCGACCTGGCCACCGCCCGCGCGATCGCCGAGGCCGGCAAGCTGCCCGCCGAGGTGCTCGACGCCGCGGCCGTGACCATCCAGAAGCTGTGGGAGGTCTTCGTCGGCGAGGACGCCACCCTGGTCGAGGTCAACCCGCTCGTCCGCACCCCGGACGACCAGATCCTCGCGCTGGACGGCAAGGTCTCGCTGGACGAGAACGCCGACTTCCGCCACCCCGATCACGAGGCCTTCGCCGACGCCGGGTCCACCGACCCGCTCGAGCTCAAGGCCAAGGAGAACGACCTCAACTACGTCAAGCTCGACGGCCAGGTCGGTGTCATCGGCAACGGTGCGGGCCTGGTCATGTCGACGCTCGACGTGGTCGCCTACGCCGGCGAGAACCACGGCGGCGTCAAGCCGGCCAACTTCCTCGACATCGGCGGCGGCGCGTCCGCGGCCGTGATGGCCGCCGGCCTCGATGTCATCCTCGGTGACGAGCAGGTCAAGAGCGTGTTCGTCAACGTCTTCGGTGGCATCACCGCGTGCGACGCTGTCGCCAACGGCATCGTCGGCGCCCTCGAGACCCTGGGCGACTCGGCCTCCAAGCCGCTCGTCGTGCGCCTCGACGGCAACAAGGTGGAGGAGGGCCGGGCGATCCTGGCCGCCGCGAACCACCCGCTGGTGACGCTCGCGCAGACCATGGACGAAGGCGCCGACAAGGCCGCCGAGCTGGCGAACAAGTAAGGGAGACAACAGAAAAATGGCTATCTTCCTGACCAAGGACAACAAGGTCATCGTCCAGGGCATCACCGGCGGCGAGGGCACCAAGCACACCGCGCTGATGCTCAAGGCCGGCACCAACGTCGTGGGCGGCGTGAACGCGCGCAAGGCGGGCACCACCGTCTCGCACACCGACAAGGACGGCAACGCCATCGAGCTCCCCGTCTTCGGCTCCGTCGCCGAGGCCATGGAGAAGACCGGCGCCGACACGTCGATCGCCTTCGTGCCGCCCGCGTTCTCCAAGGACGCCATCGTCGAGGCCATCGACGCCGAGATCCCGCTCCTGGTGGTCATCACCGAGGGCATCCCCGTGCAGGACTCGGCGTACGCCTGGGCCTACAACGTGGAGAAGGGCCAGAAGACCCGCATCATCGGCCCGAACTGCCCCGGCATCATCACGCCGGGCGAGGCCCTCGTCGGCATCACCCCGGCCAACATCACCGGCACCGGCCCCGTCGGCCTCGTGTCGAAGTCGGGCACGCTGACCTACCAGATGATGTACGAGCTGCGCGACTTCGGTTTCTCCACCGCCATCGGCATCGGCGGCGACCCGGTGATCGGCACCACCCACATCGACGCCATCGAGGCGTTCGAGAAGGACCCGAACACCAAGCTCATCGTCATGATCGGTGAGATCGGCGGCGACGCCGAGGAGCGCGCCGCGGCCTACATCCAGGCCAACGTCACCAAGCCCGTCGTGGGCTACGTGGCCGGCTTCACCGCTCCCGAGGGCAAGACCATGGGTCACGCCGGCGCCATCGTCTCCGGCTCCTCGGGCACGGCCGCCGCCAAGAAGGAGGCCCTCGAGGCCGCCGGCGTCAAGGTGGGCAAGACGCCCTCCGAGACCGCCGCTCTCGCCCGCGAGATCCTCAAGTCGCTGTAACAGCAGCGCATTCGGTCCACGGCCCCGTCTCCCCTCCGGGAGGCGGGGCCGTCCCGTTTCCGGGATCGACGGTGCGGGGCTACGCCGACGGTGCGCGCTCGACGCCGCGGAATGCCAGGTACAGCAGCAGCGCCGCGGCAGCGAGGCCCGCGCCCAGCAGGCACGCGCCGGTCCAGCCGGCGAGCGGCCACAGCGCGGCGGTCGCCGCGGAACCCAGTGTGCCGCCGAGGAAGAAGGTGCCCATGAACACCGCGTTGATCCGTCCGCGGGCCTCGGGCCGGAGCGAGAAGACCACGGCCTGCGACGAATTCAGCGCCGCCTGCTGCCCGATGCCCATCAGCGCCAGTCCGATGATCAGCGCGGGCAGGCCGATCGCGCCGCCCGCGGGGATCATGAGCAGCCACGCCGCGGCCTGCAGCGCGAGGCCGCCGGCCGTGAGCACTGCGCCGTGGCCCCGGTCGACGAACTTCCCGATCGTCGGGCCGGAGAGCGCGCCGACCGCGCCGAGCAGCCCGATCGCGCCGATGGCGGCCGGTGTCCAGCCGTAGCGCGGGCCGGCGAGCAGGAAGGTCACCGCGGCGCCCTGGACCATGAACGAGCCGAGCGCGAGGCCGATCAGCACCGCCCGCAGGCGCAGCACCGGCAGTTCGCGCACGAGCCCGGCCATCGAGACCAGGAGGGCGCGGTAACCCGACGGGGTCAGTCCCGGGCGGCCCGGGTCGTGGCGGGGGAGCGCCCGGGCGAGCGCCCCGGTGACCGCGACGAGGAGCGCCGCGAGCACGAGGTACGGCGTGCGCCAGCCCGCGACATCGGACAGCACGCCGGAGAGGAAGCGGCTCACGACCGTGCCCAGCACCAGTCCGCTCATCACGATGCCGACGGCGCGGGCCTGGTGCTCCGGTCCCGCGAGTTCCGCCGCGTACGGCACGATCACCTGCGCGCCGACGGAGGTGATCGCCGCGACCGTGGCCGCGACCAGGAGCACCCCGCCCGACGGGGCCGCTCCGGCGAGGACCAGCGCGGCGGCGGTCACGAGCAAGAGGGCCAGCGCCAACGGGCGGCGACGCACCGCGTCGGCCATCGGCACCAACAGGAGCAGCCCGAGGGCGTACCCCGCCTGTGCGGCCGTGACGAGCATCCCGGCGGCGGTCTCCGACATGCCGAGCCGCTCCTGCAGCAGGCCCAGGATCGGGTGCGCGAGGTAGTTTCCCGCGACGGACAGCCCCGTCGCCAGCGCCATCAGGCGGAGCAGGCCGGACGCGGCCGTCGCGGTGCGGTTCGTCGTGGTGGTCATGGCTTCCAGTCTGGGGTGTCCCCATATCATGAGTCCAACGTCTGATTTCGATGAAATGATCTGTTCTGGAGATGATCGGTGGAGCTGCAGCAGTTGCGGTACGTGGTCGCCGTGTCGGAGACGCTGAACTTCACGCGCGCCGCCGAGCGCTGCCACGTCGTGCAGTCGGCCCTGAGTCACCGTGTCGCGGCGTTGGAGAAGGAGCTCGGCGCGCGGCTGTTCGATCGCACCAACCGGTCCGTGCGCCTCACCCGGGCCGGCGAGGCCTTCCTCCCGCACGCGCGGGCCGCGCTCGCCGCGACGGAACGCGCCGCCCACGAGGTCGCCGCGACGCTCGGCGGCATCCGCGGCACCGTCACCGTCGGGACGATCCCCACCTTCACCGCCTTCGACGTGGTCGGCGTCCTGACGGACTACCGGGCGGCGTATCCCGAGGCCACGGTGCACCTGCGGAGCGGCGCGAGCGAGAACCTGATCGAGGACGTGCGGACCGGCACCGTCGACCTGGCGCTGCTGGGGGTGCCGGACGGCTTCTCCACCGCGGGGGTCGTCGCCCGACGGCTCGCCGTCGACCACCTCGTGCTCGTCGTGCCCGAGGCCGAGCGGGTCGACGGTCCGCTCACCCTCGCCGCCACCGCCGACCGCCCGTTCGCCGACTACCCCGCCGGCGGCGCCGGGCGCGCGGAGTCCGACCAGGCCTTCGAGCGGGCGGGCGTGCGGCGCACCGTCGCCTTCGAGGTGGACCGGGCGGAGACCATGCTCGAGCTCATCGCGGCCGGGCTGTGCGTCGGGATGGCCGCGCGGGAGACGGTGCCCGACGGTGCCGGGCTCGCCGTCGTGCCGCTCGTGGACGGTCCGACTCGCTCGCAACTGCTGGTGCATTCGAAGCTCCCGAGTCCCGCGGCCCGCGCGCTCGTGACCGTTGTGGACCATCACACTCGATGAGTTGAATCCCATCGGCGTCGGAGTCGGTGTATAGGGTGGTGGCGTACTGGCTCCGTGCGGAGCCGCGTCGACCTTCGGGGAGAAGAACATGACCTACTCAGGTGGAGGGTACGGGCAGCAGCCGGGCCAGGGGGGCTACGGGCAGCCGGACTACTCGCAGCAGGGCTACGGCCAGCAGGGTTACGGCCAGCCGGCGCAGCAGCCCCAGCAGGGCTACGGCCAGCAGGGCTACGGCCAGCCCGCGCAGCAGCCGCAGCAGCAGGGCTACGGCCAGCAGGGTTACGGACAGCAGGGGTACGGCCAGCAGCCGGACTACGCGCAGCAGGGATACGGTCAGCAGGGGTACGGCCAGCAGTACGGCGGCTACCCGCAGCAGCCGGCCGCGCCCGCCAAGCCGCTGGACTTCGCCCTGATCGCGTCCATCGCCACCGCCGCACTGGGCGTCATCACGTTCCTGCTGGGCTTCCTCGAGTTCACCTCGCTCGGTGGCCAGTACAGTTCCAAGACCATCGACTTCAACGGCTTCAGCACCCCCGGTGCCACCGGCCTCGGGCTGGCCCTCGCTGCGGGCGTCGCCGCCGGACTGAGCCTGATCTCGAAGGGCAACACCGGTCGCACTCCCGCCGCCGCGCTCGCATCGTCCGCGTTCCTGTTCCTGCTGTTCGGCAGCTTCACCTGGAGCGATCAGCTGTACGGCGGCCTGTCCTACGGTTTCTGGATCACGCTGTTCTTCGCGCTGCTCACCGCGGCCGCCGGCGTGGTCCTCGTGCTGATCGACGCGGGCATCGTCAAGAACCCCGCCGCCGTGGCCGCCGCTGCGGCCAGCGCCTCGACGGATGCGTCCGCGACCGCCGCCCCGTCCGCCGACGCCGCGCAGGCGCCCGCCGCTGAGCAGCCCGCCGTCTCGTCCCCGTCGCTCACCGCCGCGCCGTCGGCGCAGGCACCGTCCGCGCAGTCGCAGTGGCCGAGCTACGGCGGCTACCAGGCGCCGGCCCCGTCGGGCTACCAGGCCCCGGGCGCACCGTCGACGCCGGCCGCTCCGGCCGCCCCCGCCACCACGGGCTTCCAGGCTCCGGGTGCGTCGGCGGCACCGTCGAACCCGGGCGCCTCGGCGTCGCCCGACGAGGTGACCACCGCGTTCGGCCAGTCCGCGTCGTCGTCGGCCACTCAGGCCTTCGGCAGCCCGGCCACCCCGCAGCACGGCTCGCACTCCACCGAGGGCGAGAGCAAGCAGGGCCAGTAGTCCCCGCCTGCGGCGCGCCTGAGCCACTATCCGACGCTGCGATGTCACAGTGGTGAAGATGATGGATTCAGCGCGCGCCGCCGGGCCGGGCCCGAGCGAGACCCGGCCGCTGTTCGTGATGGCCTTCGGGCCGTCGCTCGTGACCCTCCTGATCACGTTCGTGGCGGGAGCGGTCGTTCTGCTCACCTCGTCGACCGGTCTGGGGGCCATCGCTCCTACGGTCGCCGGTCTCTGGCTGGCGGTGCACCAGGTGCCGGTCACCGTCAGCGACATCACCCTCGGGGTGCTGCCGCTGGTCCCCACGGTCGCGCTGGTCGCCGGCGTAGCCCGGGCCGCACGCCGCGCCGGCGGCGAGAGGCGCCCGCTCGCCGAGCTCCGCTCCGTGCTGCTGTGCGCCATCGCCGGACCCGCCCTCTTCACCGCCATCGCGCTGGCCGTCGTCAACGACGCCGCGGGGCGGTTCACCATCGGCACGCCGCCGCCGCTCACCGCGTTCCTGTGCACGATCGGCGTGCATCTCGGCGCCGCTCTGCTCGGTCTCGCGCCCGCCTATTGGCGCGACGCCGCCCACTTCCTGCACGTGCCCACCTGGGTCGACGACTGCGCCCGGCTCGCGGGGCGGGCGCTGCTCACGTTCGGGGCCGTGGGCCTCGCGATCGTCGTGGTCCGCCTGGCGATCCGCTGGGAGACGGTCTTCGAGCTGATCCGCTCCGGCAACGACGCCGTCGGCATGATCTCCCTGGTCCTGCTGTCGCTGCTGTACCTGCCCAACGTGGTGATCGGCGCCGCGGCGCTGCCCCTGGGCGCCGGAGTCCAGCTCGGCCCGATCTCGATGAGCCTGTTCTCCGCGGCCCCGGGCCGCGCCCCGGGCGTGCCGATCCTCGCGGTCCTGCCCCAGGCACCGTCGCCCTGGTACCTGCTGCCCCTTCTCGTCGTTCCCGCCTTCGTGGCGGTCCGGGTGGGCCGACGGTGCGCCGCCCGCTCCCTCGACCTCGGGCCGACGGTGACCACGGTCGCCGTCACCGCGCTGCTCACCGCGGCGGGTTTCACCGCGGCGGCCTTCGTCGCAGGTGGGGAGCTCGGCGGGTTCGGCTACGCGGGCGCGGACCTGCTGCAGGTGTTCCTGTTCACCCTGGGCTGGGTCGGCCTCGTCGGTGTCCTCGCCGCGCTCGTTCTGCAGCAGGCGGGCGAGTCGCGCGCCGTTCGCGCCGCGCGCCGGGCCGAGGAGGAGGCACCGTCGGGCTACACGACCTACGCCGACGAGCCCGACGCGATCGACGACGGCGCCACCGTGGAGATCGCGCCCGCGCAGCGGGGCGATCACGACGGCGACCCGGACGACGACCTGCGCGAACACGACGAGTCCGCGGCCGACACCGGGGACTTCGACGCCCTCGCCGAACAGCCGACCGAGGAGGTCCGGCCCGTGTCCCGGCCGGCCCGGCGGGCGACCCCGGCGCCGGCCGCGTCGAAGCGGGAGCGCAGTATCGCGGACATCGAGGAACTCGACAGCTACACGTTCGGCCAATAGGCCGGACCCGGCGATCGGTAGGCCGGATCGAATCGTTCGGACCGGCCGATTAGGCTGGACGCGAATCGTCCCCCTGCGATGGAGAGCATCCTGACCACCCCCAGCCCCTCCGTGGTGCCGCCGTGCGCGCCCGCCCGGATCGTCGTGCTGGCCTCCGGCACCGGTTCGCTGCTCGAGGCACTGCTCGCGGCGTCGTCCGGCCCCGACTATCCGGGGTCCGTCGTCGGCGTCGTCGCCGATCGGAGTTGTCGGGCGCTGGAGATCGCCGCGCAGGCAGGGGTCGAGAGCGCCGAGGTGCCGCTGCGGGCCTACGCCGACCGCGCCGAGTGGGACGCCGCGCTGACGGCCGCCGTCACCGAGCGTCAGCCGCACCTCGTGGTGGCGGCCGGCTTCATGAAGATCCTCGGTCCCGCGTTCCTCGCCGCGTTCGGCGGACGCGTGATCAACGCGCACCCCGCGCTGTTGCCCGCGTTTCCGGGCGCCCACGCCGTTCCCGCCGCCCTCGAGCACGGAGTCAAGCTCACCGGCTCCACCGTGCACCTCGTGGACGCGGGACTCGACACCGGACCGATCCTGGCCCAGGAGGCGGTCGCGGTGGAGGCGGGGGACACCGAGGACACCCTGCACGAACGGATCAAGGTCGTGGAGCGCCGGCTTCTGACAGAGGTCGTCGCGGACGTCGCCCGCCAGGGCTACCGCGTCGATGGACGAAAGGTCACCATTTCATGAGCAGCAACATCCCGCTCAAGCGCGCGCTGATCAGCGTGTACGACAAGTCGGGTCTGGTGGAACTGGCCACCGGGCTTGCCCAGTCGGGCGTCGAGATCGTCTCGACCGGTTCGACCGCGCGCACCATCGCCGACGCCGGCGTGGCCGTGACCCGCGTCGAGGACGTCACCGGCTTCCCCGAGTGCCTCGACGGCCGGGTGAAGACCCTGCACCCGAAGATCCACGCCGGCATCCTCGCCGACACCCGTCTGCCCGAGCACCTCGAGCAGCTGCGCGAGCTGGACGTGAAGAAGTTCGAGCTGGTCGTCGTGAACCTCTACCCGTTCACCGACACCGTCGCGTCGGGCGCCTCCGAGGACGAGTGCATCGAGCAGATCGACATCGGCGGCCCGTCGATGGTGCGCGCCGCCGCGAAGAACCACCCGTCGGTGGCGGTCGTCGTCTCGCCCTCCGACTACGGCGACGTGATCGACAACGCGCGCGTCGGGTTCTCCCTCGAACAGCGCAAGGCGTTCGCGGCGAAGGCCTTCCGGCACACCGCCGACTACGACGTGGCCGTCGCCTCGTACATGACCAATGTCGTGGCGCCCGAGGCCGACCAGAGCTTCCCCTCGTGGATGGGTGGCACCTGGACCCGCGAGGCCGTGCTCCGCTACGGCGAGAACCCGCACCAGGGCGCGGCCCTGTACGTCGGCGGCTCGAAGGCCGGGCTGGCGCAGGCGCAGCAGCTGCACGGCAAGGAGATGAGCTACAACAACTACACCGACGGCGACGCCGCCTGGCGCGCCGCGTACGACTTCAACGAGCCGGCCGTCGCGATCATCAAGCACGCCAACCCGTGCGGCATCGCGATCGGCAAGGACGTCGCGCAGGCGCACCGTAAGGCGCACGCGTGCGACCCGGTCTCGGCCTACGGCGGCGTCATCGCCGCCAACCGTGAGGTCAGCCTGGAGATGGCCGAGCAGGTGTCGGAGATCTTCACCGAGGTCATCATCGCGCCCTCCTACGCCGACGGTGCCCTCGCCGTGCTGCAGCGCAAGAAGAACATCCGCGTGCTGCTCGCCGAGCCGCCCGTGCTGACCACCGAGATCAAGCAGATCACCGGCGGTCTCCTGCTGCAGCAGTCCGACGCGATCGACGCCCCCGGCGACGATCCCGCGAGCTGGTCCCTGGCCTCGGGTGAGCCCGCCGACGAGGCCACCCTCGCCGACCTCGAGTTCGCGTGGCGCGCCTGCCGGGCCGTGAAGTCGAACGCGATCCTCCTGGCGTCGCGCGGAGCGTCCGTGGGCGTGGGCATGGGGCAGGTCAACCGTGTCGACTCGGCGCAGCTGGCGGTGACCCGCGCGGGTGACCGGGTCCTCGGCTCGGTGGCCGCGTCCGACGCCTTCTTCCCGTTCCCGGACGGTCCGCAGATCCTCATCGACGCGGGCGTGAAGGCGATCGTCTCGCCGGGCGGTTCCATCCGTGACAAGGAGGTCATCGCGGCGGCGGCCGAGGCCGGCGTGACGATGTACTTCACCGGGACGCGCCACTTCTTCCACTGAGCCCGCGTTGGCCGGTCGGAGTCACCGGCCGGTTGAGGGCTACCCGGCGGGCGGGGGTGTGCGGGTGATCCTGCCCGCGAGCGGGTTGCCGGCGTCCTCGTACAGGACCTCGCAGTAGGTCACCGCGGGCCGGGAGAGGACGAGGCCGGTCGCGGGCGTGCACCGTGTGATGTCGGAGGCCCCGTCGATCCGGCGGGTGACCTGCCACGCGAGGAGGTCGCACGGGATCGTGCGCACCAGTCCGCTGCGATCGCCCCCGGCCGGGTAGCAGGACCCCGCGTGGAGAACCGGGGCGAGGCACATCGAGCCCCAGCCGTACGTGGTGCGGATGGTGCGCGCGCCCTCGGCGATCCGGATCCTCGCCGCCGCGGTCACGTCCTTCTTCCCGTCCGGGCACGTCATCGCCGTCACCGGGGTGGTCGTGCTGTGCGCGACGACGACGTAGTTCGCCTGCGCGCCGTCGCACGGCACCGTCGTGGCCCGGGTGGCGCCGTGCCCGCCGAGCTGTGCGACGGGGCCGTACGGCACGGAGGCGAGGCACTCGCCGTCCGTCGCGTCGTCGAAGAACGTTCCCGTCGCGCGGCCGTGGTACCAGATCCCGACCGCGACGGAGGCGGCTGCGATCACCAGCACTGCCGCGACGCGCCGCCACCCGTCCATGCGGAGATGTTCCCACGAGACGGCGCTGCGGGCGCGGTCGCGCGGTGCTGGTCGTGCCCGGCGCGCCGTGGGCGGGGCTGGCGGAGACAGCACGGGCCACCGGTGTCCCGGCTACTCGCGGGTGAGGTCGTCCAGTAGCGATACGGCGGCGCGGGCGTACTCGCCGATCCAGCGGTCGTGGATCCGCTTGATGGGCACCGGCGCCAGGGTGAGGTGCCGCTCGCGGCCGACCTTCCGGCCGATCACCAGCTCCGCCCGCTCGAGGACGCGCAGGTGCTGCAGCACGGTGGTGCGGTCGAGGTCGGGGAACTGCGCGCACAGGTCGCCGGTGGTGCGGGGCGACTGTTTGAGCACGTCGAGCATGCGGCGGCGGGTGCCGTTCGCGAGTGCTTTGAAGACCTGGTCATCGGCATCGTCGGGCTCGGCGGCGCGCGGCGTCCCCGTCGCCGAGAGCGCGCCCGCGGCGGCGGGCGTCCCGGGATTACTCTTGCGGTCGGCGTCAGACATGTTGTAGTTTTATCACATGTCCGAACTCAGAGAACTCACCTTCACCGTCTCCGGCTACGTGGCGCGCCCGACCGCGCAGGTGTACGAGGCCGTCGCCGACCCCGACCAGCTGTCCAGGTACTTCACCACCGGTGGCGCCCGGGGGCGGCTGGCGTCGAACACCGAGGTCACCTGGGACTTCGCCGACTTCCCCGGCGCCTTCCCGGTGCAGGTGGTGGAGGCGACGCCGCACTCGAAGATCGTGATCCGCTGGAACGCGGAGCACGCCGTCGCCGGCGACGGACACACCACCACGACGTTCGAGTTCGCCCCGATCGACGACGACAGTCGCACGCTCGTCACCATCACCGAGTCGGCGTGGACCGCGACCGAGGACGGCGCCAAGAGCGCCTTCGGCAACTGCATGGGCTGGACCGGCATGCTCGCCGCGATGAAGGTGTGGGTCGAGCACGGCATCAACCTGCGCGAGGGCTTCTACACGTAACCCGGCGTCGACAATCCCCGCCCGCCCTGACAATGTGGGGACATGTCGGACAACGCCGTCGCCCTCGCCCGGACCGCCTACGAGACCGTCGAACCCTTCCACGTGGTCGCGTACTTCAACCCGGGCATCCGGGACGCCGTCCGCGATCTGGGCATCGACCAGCACGCCTTCTACGTGGGCGCCCGGGCCGCTCCGATCGGTGAGGCGCACGCCTCCGTGGTCGCCGCCGCGTTCTACAATTTCGCACCCGCGCTGATCGGGACCGCGTGGACCGTCGCCGTCGACGCGGGACTCGCCGAGATCGACGACCGCCGCTACGTCATGCTCGCCGAGCAGTACCGCGGGATCCTCGCCGGCATCGATCCCGCCGAGGTCCGCGCGCTCGCCGAGGGCTTCGGTGACCTCGTCGCCGATCTGCCGCTGGCAGGTCGCACCCTCGCCTCGGCCTGGGCATCGTCGACGGTGCCGGACGACCCGGCCCTCGCCCTCTGGCGCCACCTCTCGGTGCTGCGCGAATGGCGCGGTGACAACCACCTCGCCGAACTGATCCGGCACGGGCTCACGGGCCTCGAGGCGGGCGTCCTGCACGAGGCGGACGTCCCGGATCCGACGGTGCGCCGTCGGGTCATGGGCCGCAGGTTCTTCCGCATCACCCGCGGGTACAGCGAGCAGGAGTGGGGCGACGCCGTCGCCCGCCTCGCCGAGCGCGGCCTCGTCGAGGGCGAGCCGGAGGAGCATCGCCTGACGGGCGAGGGCATGGGCGTCTACCTCGACATCGAGGCGGGTACCGACGCCATCTCCGCCGCCGCGTTCGGCCCGGGTGCGGAGCAGCTGATCGCCCGGATCCGGCCGCTGACGAAGGCCGTGATCGACGCGGGTGTCATCCCCGGGACCAAGAAGAAGTAGCCCCGCCGTATTCCCGATTTCGCTGCGGGCGTAGACACTGGGGCGGCGCGGGCCGATCGGCGTAGCGTGGACGGCGTGACTTCCGCACGCTCCGATGCACGCACCGATCGCCGCTCCGACACCCCCGCCGAGCTGCCCGCCACGCTCGGCGAGCTCAGGGCCTCCGGCCACGTCTACCGGGGGATCAAGGACGAGCTCCGCAACAACCTGCTCACCGCGCTCCGGGCGGAGACGAACCCGTGGGACGGCATCCAGGGCTTCGACGACACCGTCATCCCGCAGCTCGAGCGGGCTCTGCTGGCCGGCCACGACGTGGTGCTGCTCGGTGAGCGCGGCCAGGGCAAGACCCGCCTGATCCGCACGATCGTCGGTCTGCTCGACGAGTGGACCCCGGTCATCGACGGTGCCGAGCTCGGCGAGCACCCGTACCACCCGATCACCCCGGCCTCGATCCGTCGCGCGCAGGAACTGGGCGACGATCTGCCCGTCGCGTGGAGGCACCGCGAGGAGCGCTACTCGGAGAAGCTGGCCACGCCGGACACCTCCGTCGGCGACCTGGTCGGCGACGTGGACCCCGTCAAGGTGGCGCAGGGCCGCAGCCTGGGCGATCCCGAGACCATCCACTTCGGCCTCATCCCGCGGGCGCATCGCGGCATCGTCGCCGTCAACGAGCTGCCGGACCTGGCCGAGCGCATCCAGGTGGCGATGCTCAATGTCATGGAGGAGCGTGACATCCAGGTGCGCGGCTACACGCTCCGCCTGCCGCTCGACGTGCTGCTCCTGGCGTCCGCGAACCCCGAGGACTACACGAACCGCGGCCGCATCATCACCCCGCTCAAGGACCGCTTCGGCGCCGAGATCCGCACCCACTACCCGCTGGACCTCGAGGACGAGGTCGCGGTCATCGAGCAGGAGGCGGACGTGGTCGCGTCCGTGCCGCAGTACCTCACCGAGGTGCTGGCGAGGTTCACCCGCGAGCTGCGCGAGTCGCCCGCCGTGGATCAGCGGTCCGGGGTGTCCGCCCGGTTCGCCATCGCGGCGCAGGAGACCATCGCCGCTGCGGCGCTGCACCGGGCGGCCGTCGGGGGCGAGGAGCTGCCGGTGGCGCGCCCCGTCGACCTGCTGACGGTGCCGGACGTGCTGCGCGGCAAGGTGGAGTTCGAGGCGGGCGAGGAGGGACGCGAGGTCGCGACCCTGGTGCACCTGCTGCGGCGCGCCACCGCCGCGACGATCGGTGAGTACCTGCTCGGCGTCGACCTGGGTCCGCTGGTGGACGCGATCGAGGCCGGCGGGCCGATCGTCACCGGCGACGACGTGACGGCCGCGGCGCTGCTCGAGAACCTGCCCGAGGTGCCCGTGCTCGCGGAGGTGTACCGGCGGCTCGAGGCCGAGTCGCCCGGGGAGCGCGCCGCCGCAGCCGAATTCGCGCTGGAGGGCCTGTACTTGGCGCGGCGGATCGGCAAGGAGTCCGACGACGAGGGGCAGACCGTCTATGGCTGATCGACCCCGTCGCGGGCAGGGGATGCGACGCGGACGACTCGCCCGGTACCGCCGGTACACCGGCGGGCCGGATCCGCTGGCCCCGCCGGTGGACCTGCGGGACGCACTCGACGAGATCGGTCGGGACGTGATGAACGGCGTTTCGCCGCGCCGCGCGCTGCAGGAGTACCTGCGGCGCGGCGGCGAGAACCGTCGCGGGCTGGACAGACTGGCGGAACTGGCTAACCGGCGGCGCCAGGAGTTGTTGCAGCGCAACAACCTCGGCAAGACCTTCGAGGACGTCCAGAGGTTGCTCGACGAGGCGGTGCTCGCGGAGCGCAAGGAGCTCGCGCGGGCGCTGGACGACGATGCCCGGTTCCAGGAGATGCGCTTGGCCGACCTGCCGCCGTCGGCGGCACAGGCGGTGCGCGAGCTGGGCGACTACCCGTGGCGCTCGCCCGAGGCCGCGCAGAAGTACGAGCAGATCCGCGATCTGTTGGGGCGCGAGCTGCTGGATCAGCAATTCGCCGGGATCAAGCAGGCGCTCGAGGGCGCGACCGACTCCGACCGCGCCGCGATCCAGAAGATGCTCGACGACCTGAACGCACTGCTGGACAAGCACAATTCCGGCTCCGCGACCCAGGAGGACTTCGAGGAGTTCATGGCCGAGCACGGCCAGTACTTCCCGGAGAACCCACGGAACATCGACGAGCTGATCGACGCGCTGGCCAAGCGGAGCGCCGCGGCCCAGCGGCTCTACAACAGCCTCACGCCCGAACAGCGCGCCGAGCTCGAGGAGCTGTCGCAGGCGGCCTTCGGCTCGCCGCAACTCTCCCAGGCGCTGAGCGACCTCACGGGCAAGCTCATGGACGCCCGTCCCGGCGAGGACTGGTACGGCAGCCAGGAGTTCGAGGGCGATCAGGGCATGGGCCTCGGTGACGCCACGCAGGCCATGCAGGACATCGCCGACCTGGAATCCCTGGCGGACCAGCTGAACCAGCAGTACAACGGCGCATCGCTCGACGACATCGACCTCGAGGCGCTGCAGCGCCAGCTCGGCGACGAGGCGGTGGCCGACGCGCGGACCCTCGCCGACCTGGAGAAGGCGCTGAGGGACCAGGGTTACTTCTCCCGCGACGCCGACGGCTCACTCCGCCTCTCGCCCAAGGCGATCCGGCAACTCGGCCAGTCGATCCTGCGGGATGTGGCGCACCGTCTGACCTCCCGCGGAGGCGAGCGGAACACCGCCCGCACCGGGGCGACGGGCGAGGCCACCGGCGCGAGCCGGGAGTGGCGGTTCGGCGACACCGAGCCGTGGGACGCCACCCGGACCGTGCTCAACGGCGTACTCCGGCAGGCCGCCTCCGGCACGGCGGGTCCGGTGGCACTCGACGCGCGCGACATCGAGGTGACCGAGACCGAGGCCCGCAGCCACGCGGCGGTCGCGCTGCTCGTGGACACCAGCTTCTCCATGGTCATGGAGGGGCGCTGGCTGCCGATGAAGCGCACGGCTCTGGCTCTGCACCAGCTGATCTCGACGCGCTTCCGCGGAGACGACCTGGCGCTCATCGGATTCGGCCGGTACGCGCGCACGCTGAGCGTGGGCGAGCTGACCGGGCTGGACGGCGCGTACGAGCAGGGCACGAACCTGCACCACGCACTCCAATTGGCGCAGCAGCACTTCCGTGCGCATCCGAATGCGCAGCCGGTGCTGCTCGTGGTCACCGACGGTGAGCCGACCGCCCATCTCGAGCGGAACGGTGAGCCCTTCTTCGACTACCCGCCGCACCCGCGGACCGTCGCGATGACGGTGCGCGGCCTGGACGCCGTCGCCGCACAGGGCGCCCAGATCACCGTCTTCCAGCTGGGTGACGACCCCGGCCTCACCCGCTTCCTCACCGCGGTGGTGCGGCGCGTGGGCGGCCGCCTCGTCTCCCCGGACCTCGACGGTCTGGGCGCGGCCGTGGTCAGTGATTACCTGGGCAGCCGCAAGCGGCGGTGATCACCGGATCGTCACTTCGGACCGCCCAGGTGGTCTCGCCCAGGCGCGGCACCCCCGCGGGCGCGGTCGACGGTGCCCGGCGAGAGGCCTCGCCGTCAGCGCGGGCAGAGCCAGTGGCGCGCCTCCTGGGCGATGTCGCCGCGGGCGCTGCCGCCGGCGCACACCTTGCGTCCGTCGCGGATCATCGCTGCGGCGTCGGTGATCTCGGTGCCCCGGGCGGCGACGGCGTTCAGGAACGCGTTCTCAGAGCGTGAGTAGGCCGCGTGCGGGGGTCGGCCGGCATCCCATCGGATGCCGCCGGGGCACAGCCACCGTCGGGCCTCCTGGGCGATGTCCTTGCGCGCCGACCCGCCACGGCACACCGTGTAGCCGTCCCGGAGCATCGCGGGGGCATCGGTGATATGGGTGCCTCGAGCGGAGACGGCGCCCAGGAACCCGTTCTCCGCGGGAGTGAATGCGGAGGCGGCACCCGGACTCGCGAACACCGTGACGGCGGCGACCGCGGCAACGGCCGCGGCACGCAGTGTTCTGTTCATCGTTCCTCCGATCGGTCGGGATGCACCGACTGTGCCACTCGGAGGGCGCGGGCGGCAGCCCTCCGGCCGGGATTCATCCGGTCGGAGGACGGGCCCGAACCGAAGCCGGCCTCCCCGCTGGAGCGCGGGGAGGCCGGATCGTCGAGGGTGGGGCGCCGCGTCAGAGCAGGCGGCCGACCACCGGGAGGCGCTTGAGGAGCAGTGCGATGCCGGTGGGCTGGTTCTTCTTCGGCGCGGGCTTGTCGGCCGTGGCCTCGTCCTTCGACGGTGCCTTCGTCTCCGGCTTCGTCTCGGCCTTGGCCTTGGGGGCGGCCTTCGGGTCGGCCTTGGGGGCGGCCGCGGGCTTCGTCGACTTCGCGTCGATGGAGGCGGGCGCCTTGCCCTTCGCCGCGGCGTCCTTCTGCGCGGCGATCGGGGTGATCTTGGCCTCCGACGCCTTGACCGGTGCCTTCTTGGCGGCCGGCTTGCTCGCGGAAGGCCTGCTCGCGGAAGGCTTGCTCGCCGCGGGCTTCGGCGCAGCGGTCTTCGCAGCTGCGGGCTTGGCGGCGGTCTTCGCGGGGGCCTTCGCGGCAGTGGCGGTCTTGGCCGGGGCCTTCTTCGCGGGCGCGGCCTTCTTGGCGGCGCTGCTCTTCGCTGCGGCGGGCTTCGCAGCGGCGGCGGCCTTGGCGGGCGCGGCGGGCTTCGCGGGCGCGTCGGGCTTCGCGGGCGCGTCGGCGGCACCGTCGAGGCCCAGGACGGACCAGGCGTCCTCCCAGGCGGCCACGGCGTCGGCGGTCACCACGAGGTTGGTGTTCGCGGTCAGGGTCTTGCCCGGGTTCTTGCCCTCGTAGCCGGCGGCGAGCTTGGCGACGTGCGCGGCGTAGTCGGCGGCGGAGACGATGGCGATCGGCGCACCGTCGGACAGGTCGACGAGCGCCCACGCGGTGACGGGCGCCTTGGCGACGGCCTCGCCCTTGCGGGCCTGCCAGGTGTCGCCCGTGGTGGCCTTGACGCGGAGCGTCTCGGTGCGGTCGGCTGCGGTCACGGTGACGAGCACAGTGCTCCCCTTCGTGGCGACCTCTGCCTTGCCCCCGCGGGCCTGAACGGCAGAGACGAACACCTCGACGGCGCGCTGAGCGGCGGTCTGAGCCATGGGTCTCTCCTGAGTGTGTGGTCGCGGCGCGCCGTACAGCGCACCGCTCGTGGTCTTATTAACCCACGAGTAAGATGTCGAACCCAAGCCGAAACGGGCGTCACAGGCGTAATGTGACCCGGTCGTTCGTCACATCCGTCAGGTGAGAAGAGCCGCGATCAGCATGATCGCCGGTATCGACAGCATCGTCGTGATAAGGCCGGAATCCCGCGCCAGGATCACGCCTCGGTTGTATCGCAGGCCGTAGACCAGCACGTTCTGCGCGGTCGGGAGAGCCGCGGTCACCGTCTGCGCGAACAGTGCGTGCCCCGTCTGGCCGAACAGGAAGCGCGCCATCGCCCATGCGACCACGGGCATTGCGATCATCTTGAGCGCGGTCGCCAGCGCGATGTCCCGACGGGGCGCCTCGCCCTTCTGCAGCACCCGCACCCCGCCCAGCGACAGCCCGAAGACGATCAGCGCCATCGGCACCGACGCGTCGCCGAGCAGTTTGACGGGGCTCATCAGCCAGTCCGGGGGATGCCACCGCGCGAGCGAGATCACGAGGCCGATCAGGGCGCCGACCACGATCGGGTTGAGCAGGGGAGTGGCGACGGTGCGCCAGATCGGCTGGGTCTTCTCGGGACTGTCCCGGAACTCGGCGACGTCGAGCATGGTCAGCGCGATCGTCGAGTAGATCAGGATCTGGAACAGCAGCAGCGGAGCCACGTACGAGGTGTCGTGCAGCACGAACACCGCGATCGGGATGCCCAGGTTCGACGAGTTGACGTAGCTCGCCGCGAGGGCGCCGATCGTCGCCTCGCCCATCGGCCGGCGCCGGAACGCCCGCACGATCACGTAGTAGATCGCGCCGATCACCAGTGCCGACCCCGCGCTCACCCACAGCCGCGAACTGAACAGCACCGTCACGTCGGTGGTCGCCAGCGCGTGCAGCAACAGGGCCGGGGTGAGCAGGTAGAACACCAGGAGCGAGAGCTGCTTCTCGGGCTGCTCGCCCAGGACGCCGACCCGGCCGACCAACCAGCCCGCCGCGATGATGATCGCGATCACGGCGAAGCCGGCCAGTACGGAGGTCACGGGCGAGAAGGTTACGCGCCCGAAGTATCGCGGTGTTTCGTCGCCCGGGCGCGGTCGATTTTCGCGGTGCGGCGCCCGCGATGTTCTGCGACGTCACCCCGCGGGTGGCGACTCTCGGATTCTGTCCGGATCGGGGGCAGCACGCTCGCCCCCTGGCCGACAGCGCAGCGCGGGGGACGGCGGCGCGGCGTGGGGGATGTCGTCGCCGCGTGGGGGACGGTCGGCCCCTCATGGGGAGCCGGTCGTCTGGAGGGGGAGCGATGTGGCCCGGGGGAGGTCGTCGCCGCGTGGGGGACGACGGTGCGGCGTGGGGGACGACGGGGCGGCGCGGGGGACGACGGGGCGCCCGCCCACCCGCGGTCCGTGTCCGCCCACCCGCGGCCTGCGTTGTCCGATCCGGACAGGATCCGAGAGTCCGCCTCCGCCGGGACTCGCTGACATCCGGCGCCGACTCGCCCGAGCCTCCGTCGCCCCCGGGCAACGAGCCTCGGCCTCCCCCGCACGCATCGTGCGGCGCTATTTCGTCGAGTACGGCAGCAACGCCATCTCGCGGGCGTTCTTCACCGCCAGCGCGAGCCGCTTCTGGTCCTGCGGCGACAGCCGGGTCACGGCGCGGGAGCGCAGCTTGCCGCGGTCGTTGAGGAAGGTCCGCAGGTAGGTGACGTTCTTGTAGTCGAGGGCACCGTCGGGCACGCGGACGAGGCCGCGGCGCGCGGCCGGGGCGCGTAGGGGCTTGCGTGCCATCACCAGCTCGACTTCCGGACGCCGGGCAGCTGACCGTCGTGCGCCATCTGCCGCACGCGCACCCGGGACAGGCCGAACTTGCGCAGGTGTCCGCGGGGCCGGCCGTCGGCGGCGTCGCGGTTGCGCACGCGCGTCGCCGAGCCGTCCCGCGGTAGCTTCGCGAGCGCGCTCACGGCCGCCGCACGGTCGTCCGGCGGCGTCGAGGGGTGCGCGATGACGCGCTTGAGCTCGGCGCGCCGCTCGGCGTGCCGGGCCACCAGGGCCTTGCGCCGCTCGTTGGCCGCGATCTTCGCCTTCGTCGCCATCAGCGCTCCTCGCGGAAGTCGACGTGCTGCCGGACCACGGGGTCGAACTTGCGCAGCACCATGCGGTCGGGGTCGTTGCGGCGGTTCTTCCGGGTCACGTACGTGTACCCGGTGCCGGCGGTGGACTTGAGCTTGATGATCGGTCGGATCTCGTTGCGGGCCATTTACAGCTTCTCCCCTCGGGACAGGATGTCGGCGACCACGGCGTCGATGCCGCGGCGGTCGATGGTCTTGATGCCCTTGGTGGACACCCGGAGCGTGACCGAGCGCCCGAGCGAGGGCACGTAGTAGCGGCGGCGCTGGATGTTCGGGTCCCAGCGGCGGTTCGTGCGCACGTGACTGTGCGAGACCCGCTTGCCGAAGCCGGGCGCGCGGCCGGTGACCTGGCAGTGTGCGGACATGGTCCTCCTTCTTGCGAACGGTTGTCGATAAGGTAACGTACTAGAAATGGGAATCATTTCCAACAGAACTCCAGTCCTGCTCCTCACCGGCTTCGGTGGGCAGGAGCGAGCCCTCGAGCTGGCCGAACCCGGCACCGTCGTCGTGCACCACGACCTATCGGGCCTGCGCGAGGGGCTGGTCGTCCGGTCGGAGGCCACCGTCCGGCCCGACGGCACGGCCGAGGAGCGCGTCGCTCTGCTCGAACTCGCCCACGGCTGCGTCTCGTGCACGCTGCGCGAGGACCTGCTGCCGTTGCTGCGCTCCCTGCGTCGTCGGCGGAACGTCCGGCGGATCGTGGTGCGCCTCGACCCGACTCTGGAGGCCGACGCGCTGCGGCATGCGATCGAGCACGTCGTCGTCGAGATGGTCGGCAGTGTGTCCGCTCCCGCGGCCCGCGACGTCGAGGTGGTCGGGACGATCGGCTTCGTCGACGGCGCGACCTGGCTCGACGACGCCCTCGGCGAGCAGGACCTCGGCGAGCGGTTCGCGGTGCCGGACGACGACGAGCGAACCGTCGCCCAGCTGGCCGTGGGGCACGCGCAGAACGCGGACCTGCTGGTGGTGACCGGCGACAGCCCGGACCCCGCCCGCCTGCGCGCCGTGCTGCGCCGCCTGGCGCCCGGTGCGCCGATCGCCCGCGAGCGGGTGCCGCTGGCCGGCCTGCTCCCACGGCTGGGAACTCCGCGCGCACCGATCGAGCCCTTCGGTCCGCTCCTGCCCGGCTGCCCGCCGCTCGACGCCGACGGCGACGTCCGCCTGATCGAGTTCAGCGCCCGCCGCCCGCTGCACCCCGGCCGCTTCCACGAGGCCATCGACGTGCTGCTCGACGGTGTCGTCCATGCGCGGGGCCGGATGTGGCTCGCCACCACGCCCGACGAGGCCTTCTGGCTGGAGTCCGCCGGGGCGGGGCTGCGCGTCGGGGCCGCCGGACGGTGGCTCGCCGCCGGCGGCGACGGCTCGCCCGAGCGGTGGGCGATGGCGTCGGCGGCGTGGGACGAGACGCACGGGGACCGTCGGACCGACCTGGTGGCACTGGTCGCCGGGGCAGACCCCGCGCAGATCACCGAGACCCTGCGGTGGGCCGAACTGACCCCCGCCGAATTCGCCGCCGGGCCGCCGGCGTGGGCCGGCTGGCACGACCCGTTCGGCGCGATGCACGCCGACCCGTGCGAGGACCTGACCCCCGACCAAGCGGCCGGGACACGAGAAGACGAGGAGATGTCATGAAGCAGGGAATCCACCCGGAGTACCGCCCCGTCGCGTTCCAGGACGCGTCGACGGGGAAGGTGTTCGTCACCCGGAGTACGGCGACGTCGGCGCGGACCGTCGAGGTCGAGGGCGAGACCTATCCGCTGATCGTCGTGGACGTCACCAGTGACTCGCACCCGCTGTGGACGGGCAAGCAGCGCCTCGTCGACACCGCCGGCCGGGTGCAGAAGTTCCACGAGAAGTACGCGCGTTTTGGCGGGCGGGCCGCGGGACGGTAGACTTCAGTGCTTGTGACGTTGGAAGCCTTCCGGGCTCGCGTCGAGAGCTTTTCTCATCAAGACCGATAGGAAGAATCATGGCTGTACCGAAGCGCCGTATGTCGCGGGCGAACACGCATGCTCGCCGCTCGCAGTGGAAGGCGAACAACCCCGAGCTGCAGGCCGTGCAGGTCGGCGGCCGCACCCACCTGGTTCCGCGTCGCCTCGTGCGCGCCGCGAAGCTGGGCCTGGTCGATCTCGACCGCCGCTAAGAACTGATCTTTCCGCAAGAGCGGGTCGGCCTGGTGCCGGCCCGCTCTTGAGGTGTATGCAAGCTCGTTAGGGGGGTTCCGTGCTGCTGGCGGTGCTGAACTACGCGGGTATCGCGGTGTTCGCCGCGTCCGGCGCGTTGATCGGCGTCCGCAAGCGGCTCGACCTGTTCGGCGTCTGGACGCTGGCCGCGCTCACCGGCGTGGGCGGCGGCGTCGCGCGCGACGTCCTGCTCGGCATCCACCCGCCCGCGTCCTTCCAGGGCTGGGAGAACCTCACCACCGCCACGATCGCGGCCGCCTTCGTCTTCGTGTTCCACCCGCAGTTCGGGCGGCTCAAGCTGTCGGTGGTCGTCCTCGACGCGATCGGCATGGGCGTGTTCTCCGCCGCCGGCGCGCTGACGGCCCTGCATCACGACGCGTCGCCCTTCGCCGCCGCGCTGATCGGCATCACCGCCGCGCTCGGTGGCGGCGTGCTGCGCGACATCCTCGTCAACGAGGTGCCGCTGCTCATCCAGGAGCGCGACCTCTACGCCATCCCCGCGCTCGCGGGGGCCGGCGCCACCGTGCTCGCCTCGTACTGGGGCGCCACCGACGCGCGGTCGCTCCTGGTCGGTGCCGTGCTGGCCACGGGCTTCCGGCTGCTCGCCCTGTGGCAGGGGTGGAGGGTGCCGGTCGCCCCCGAGAACGTCGCGCGCCAGTTCTACCGCGGGTGCCGCTGGCTGCTCCGGCGCTGACGGCCCGGCGGCTGTCCTTCGTTCGGACTAATCCACCCACGATCCGGCTGGTCACGCCCTCGGCCCACCTACCATGCAGGTTTCGAGTGGAGAGGCGTGCGATGAGTGATGCGGACCGTCGGGCAGGGGCGGACGGGTTCCGTGCGCGGCGACGAACGCAGGACCCGGCGCCGGCGGCCCGGCCTCCCGTTCCGCCGCAGCAGCCGTCCGTCTGGAGCGCGCCCGTCCCCCCGCCCGCGCCGCCCCGGCCGGTTCACCCGCACTCACAACCGCTGCAGCACCCGCAGCAGCAGGCACCGGTCCCACGGACGCATCCGCTGCCGCCCGCACCGCCGCCGCCCACCCCGTCGACGCCGGTCCTGCGTGCCGACTCGCCCGCGGCGGTCACCGTCGAACCGCCGGAACCGGGGGCCGACGACGCGACGTCCGGGCGGTCCCGTCGGAGGAAGCGGCGGCGCTACCGCGTACTCGCGGTGGCGCTCCTGGTGGTGGCGTTGCTCGTGGGCGGCGCCGCGGGCGGGTACTACCTGCAGAACGAGGTGTCCGCGCGCCGGACCAGCCCCGACCCCGCGGTGGTGACCGTGCCGCAGGCGGCGGCCGGGGGCGGTGAGGTCCGGATGCTCGACGTGCGGGGGATGGACGAGCAGGTGGCGCGGCAGGCCCTCATCGACCAGGGCGTCTCGGCCGATGTGATCAGCGTGCGGACCGAGCCCGCTGCGGGCTCCCCGGGCCGGGTGGTGTCGCAGACCCCTGCCGCGTCCACGCAGAACCCGCAGAAGGTCGAGCTGACGATCTCCGCGGAGGCGCGGATGCCGGTGGTGCTGGCGACCGACGGGCAGCAGACCTCGGTGACCCTGCAGAAGCTCGGCGCCCAGGTGACCATGGTGAGCCGGTACCAGCCCGGGGCACGCCCGGGCGATGTCATCGCGTCCGTCCCGGCGGCGGGTGCGGTGCTGCCGCAGGACGTGTCGCTGACCGTCGCCGAGGCCGGGTCGACGGTGCTGATGTCCAGCCAGCGGCTCGTGCGGGGGAGCTGCGACTCGGGGTCGTACTCGCTCAACGGCAAGGACTTCCCGAAGTCGACGGCGTGCGGTGTGAGCACCGATCCCGAGCTGTACGAATGGGTGACCAAGCGGGCCGTCGACGAGGTGGTGGCCACCGTCGGGATCGCGGACCGCGCCGACACCGACGGTGAGGCCCGGGTCGAGGTGCTGGCGGACGGCCGGTCCGTGGCCGTGGTGACCGCGCGGTACGGGGCGACGGAGAACCTCGTGGCGCCGGTCACCGGGGCCCTGCGTGTGGCGCTGCGGATCACCCGGATCAAGGGCAAGAGCACCGTCTACCCGGTGTTCGGCGACGGGCAGTTCCGTGGCAGCGCCGACATCGCACAGAAGCTGGCGGCGAACTGATGCGCCGCCTGGCCCTGCTGGTCGTGGCGTTGCTCCTGATCGTCGCGGCGCCCGCGGTCCTGCCTCCGCGCACGGCATCGGCGCCCGTCGCGGCCGCGCCGGACACATCGGCGGTGCTCATCGTTCTCGACCTGTCGTCGTCGATGAACTCCGACGACGGGACAGGCATCACCAAGCTGGACGGTGCCAAGCGCAGCCTGGTGAACCTGGTCAACAAGATGCAGCGCGGATCGAGGCTGGGGCTGTGGACCTATCCCGGGAAGTCCGATTCCTGTTCGGCGGGTGGGTACGAGCCGAACGCCGAGGTCAAGCCCGTACAGAACCCCTACGACATGGGGCTGACGATCAGTGGGCTGTCCGCGAACGGCGACACTCCGACGGGCGACGCGCTCAAGGCGGCGGCCGCGTCCGTGAAGGGGAACGAGAAGAACACCACGATCATGTTGGTCTCCGACGGCGAGAGCAACTGCAACAACGATCCGTGCGCGGTCGCGAAGGACCTGGCGGCGCAGGGCCTGATGCTGACCATCAACACGGTCGGCTTCCGCATCTCCGACCAGGGCAAGAAGGAACTCGAGTGCATCGCGGGCGCCACGAACGGCAAGTACATGTCGGTCGACGACTCGCAGCAGCTCGGCAAGGTGCTCTCGGCCGCGGCCGTCCCGGCCCTCGAGCTGACCACGACGGTGCCCGACACGGCGCCGACCGGCGGCACCGTCGACCTGTCCGCGACGGTGAAGAACGTCTCCGACAAGCCTGTCAGCGGGGTGCAGGTGGGCCTGCAGTTCCGGCTCACGGGTGATCCCGCGGCCGTCGCGCCGGCGGTGATCCCGCCGCGCTTCGACCTGGGCACGCTGGCGCCGGGGGAGTCGCTGACCCGGAAGTGGACCGTCCAGACGACGCCCGCCGGGAAGCCCGGGAACCTCAACTGGTCCATCGGGGCCTGGGGTGACACGACGGTGCCTCTGCGCAAGTCCGGCACGATCCGGTCGACGGATGAGCGGCTGACGGGGTCGGGGCCGATCCTCGAGATGATCATGAACTCGAAGCACAAGGCCGTCGTGATGGGCGACTCGTACAGCTCGGGCGAGGGCGGCGGCGACTACCTGGGCCGCGACGCGGACCACGCGGACATGTGTCACCGGAGCCCGCACACCTACGCGGCACAGCTGCTCGGCTCCGCGGATCGGGTGAACATCCTCGCGTGCAGCGGCGCGGTCATCGACGACATGCGGGATCCGCAGATCGAGCGGTACCCGATCGGGTCGGCGGCGCGGACCGGCCGCGGCCAGCTGAACATGCTCGACGCCGCGGCGGCCCCGTCGGCGGTCTTCCTGACGCTGGGCGGCAACGACATCAAGTTCGCCGATATCGCGAAGGCCTGCATCCTGAACGTCGCGGTGGACACGGACTGCTCGGCGGGCACCGGTCCGAACAGTCTCCCGACCACGGTGAACAACGGCCTCAAGACGATCGAGGGCCTCAATGTGATCTATCGGGATGTCTTCGCGCGAGCGAACACCCAGGCGAAACGCGCCGCGCGGGGCGGGGCCATCGCCCCGGTCATCGTGCTGCCCTACGTGATGCTGTTGCCCGAGACCGTGCGCGCGAAGTCCTGCGCGAACCTCAACGCGAACGAGATCCGGTTCCTCAACGACGTCGAGGAGCGACTGAACGCGAAGGTCCGCTACGAGGTGGAGCAGGCCCGGGCGGACACGGCGAACCCCGCCGAGGTGTACTTCGCGAGCGAGGTCGCCGATGCGTTCCGGCCGGTGGGAACGATGTGCGATACCGCGGGCAATGTCGTGACCGCGGCGGTGCTCGAGGGGGCGGTGTCGAACGCAGGGGACGCCGTCGCCACGGGATTGTTGGGGTGGGGAGCAACGAAGTCGGGTTTCGCGCAGGAACTCGCGCATCCTACGAAGGCGGGGTACGGCTCGATCGCGGAGGGGCTGCGGAAGTGGTCCCGGCACGCCCAGCGCACGACGGTGAACGGGGTCGCCGCGCCGTCCGTCGGGCTCTCCACCGCGAGCGCGGTCCCGGACCTCCGGATCGACCTCGGCACCCGGACCCGCCAGGGCGTGGACGCGGCGGGGAAGGCGATCGGGGACGGCGTCGCCGACCTCGGCCGGACGGTGCAGTCGAAGGCCGGCGACCTGATCGAGATGGTCGGAAAACTGCCGTCGTCGAAGCAGGTCTCGGTGCTGCCGGAGGCCGTGGGGCAGCTGCATTCGACGCCACGGATCGTGGGCACCACGGTCGTCGACCCGGAGGGCGCGTTCACGCTGCGGGTGCGGATCCCGGCGGATCTGCCGGCGGGGCGGCACGTGCTGGAGGTGTTCACGTTCGGCGACGGCGAGCCGGCGACGGGCTGGCGCATCCCGATCGTGGTGCGGTCCCCGCTGCCGTGGTGGCTGTCCGCCGCCGGGGGCGTCGCGGGCGCGGCTCTGCTCGGTTCGGCGGTGCTGTTCTGGCGGGCCCGGCGCCTGCGGGAGGCCAGGTAGCGCGGCTCCGCTCAGGCGGTCCGACGGTCCGCCGCCCGTTTCGTCCGGTACATCGCGGCGTCTGCGCAGGCGAGGAGGTCGTCGAGGCAGGCGACACCGTCGGCGATGCCGTGCGCGATCCCGGCGCTGGCCTGAACGGGGACGGGGTCGGCGGGGTCGAAGAGGCGGTCGCCGAGGTCGGCGGGCAGGTGATCGGCGACGACCGCGAACTCATCGCCGCCGATCCGGGCGACGAGGGCGTTTGCGCCGCAGACGGCTTGGAGCCGGCGCGCGGCCAGCTGCAGGACGTCGTCGCCGGTGGCGTGGCCGTAGGCGTCGTTGATGCGCTTGAAGTGGTCGAGGTCGATCACGGCGACGGCGACGTGGCCCGACCGGTTCCGGGTCACGGCGGTGAGCCCGCGCCGGTTGAGGAGGCCGGTCAGCTCGTCGAGCCGCGACAGTCGTTCCGAGGTCACGGCGTAGTGGCCGAGGCGATCCTTGCCCGCGAAGGTCAGCCAACCGAGTTGTGCGGCGGCGGCGACGGTGCCGAGGCTGATCATCAGGTCCGCGGGGCGAACGTCGTGGACCCGGGCGGCGACGACGGTCGTGAGGATCATGCACTGGATCAGGAAGCCGTACTGGATCAGCACGGCGACGCGGCCGTGCCAGGCGTACGCGTAGCAGACGGTGGCGAGCATCCAGGTCGTCTCCAGGAGCGCGACCAGCGTTGAGGGCGCTGCGTGGACCGCGATGAGCAGGCCGACGTTGCTGAACGCGAGGTACGCGAGTGACTCGTGGTAGCCGAGCGGGCGGCCAGTGGCGAACCGCGCCCCCCAGAGGAATCCGGGTACCGCCGCGATCAGGCTGAGGATCGCGGCGGGTGATCGGGCGTCGAGGGCGAGCAGTGCGATGGCGGTCCATCCGCCGAGCACGTACACGGCCGCCAGCAGTGACGCGGGGCGTTCGAGGCCGAGGCTGCGGATGAGGTTGAGGTTCTGCTGGTGGACCCGAGCGCCGTCGCGGTACATCCCGTGCAGGCGGACGAGGCGCGTGGCAGCACTGCGGTGGGCGAATCCTAGGGCTGAGGACACGAAGGAAGTGTATGCCAGTGCATCTGACATGCACCAATTAAGTGAACCGACGTTCCGGATTACCGGAGTCGCGCGTCATCGGGTCTCTTCAGCGAATTCCTAGCCTGCTTCGGTAAGACTGGTAGCCATGCGAATTCTGGTGGTCGACGACGACCGCGCGGTGCGGGAGTCCCTGCGGCGCTCACTGACCTTCAACGGGTACCAGGTGGACACGGCCGTGGACGGCCAGGACGCCCTCGATCACATCGCGGGCAACCGCCCCGACGCGGTGGTGCTCGACCTGAACATGCCCCGGCTCGACGGCCTCGAGGTGTGCCGTCGCCTGCGCAGCGCGGGCGACGACCTGCCGATCCTCGTGCTCACCGCGCGTGATGCGGTGAGCGACCGGGTCAGCGGGCTGGACGCGGGCGCCGACGACTACCTCCCCAAGCCCTTCGCGCTCGAGGAGCTGCTGGCCCGCATGCGCGCGCTGCTGCGCCGTGCGGCGCCGGACACGGGCGCGGACAACGAGGTGCTCACGTTCGAGGACCTGAGCCTCGACCCGGCGACCCGTGAGGTCTCCCGCGGTGAGCGCTCCATCAGCCTCACGCGCACCGAGTTCAGCCTGCTCGAGATGCTCATGGGCAACCCGCGCCGCGTGCTCACCCGCAGTCGGATCCTCGAGGAGGTGTGGGGCTACGACTTCCCGACCTCGGGCAACGCGCTGGAGGTGTACGTCGGGTACCTGCGCCGCAAGACCGAGGCCGACGGCGAGAGCCGCCTGATCCACACCGTGCGGGGCGTCGGGTACGTTCTGCGCGAGACCCCGCCGTGACGCCCGGGGGCGCTGCGTGACGGCGCGCATCCCGACGGTGTCCGGTCCCCTGCCCCGGCACGCCCGGCCGGAGGTCCGGGACAAGCGCCCCATGCGCGACCCGAACCCGATCACCCGCAATGTCAGCTTCCGCTGGCGGGTGACGCTGCTGGCCGCGGTGGTCGTGGGCATCACCGTCGCACTGATGGCGGCGTCGGCGTTCTTCGTGGTCAAGCGGGCCATGTACGCGGACGTCGACAACCGGCTGCACCAGCAGGTGGATTCGGTGGCGCCGGCGATGAGCTCGCCGGTCACGCAGTTCACCACGGTGATGATGATGCTCATGTTCCGGCCGGACATGTCGGTCAACCGCACGATGGTCGTCTATCCCGACGGGACGCCGTACCACTCCGGGCCCTCCGGGCAGGTCCCGATCGGCGACGACGAGCGCGCGGTGATCTCGGGCAAGCTCGAGCAGTCGCTGCGCTCGGTCGGCGACACCAGGGTCATGGCCCGGCGGCTGGACAACGGCGTCACGATCATCGTGGCCGAGGACCTGACGCCCACGAAGAACCTGCTCAGCGAGTTGGGGACGGTGCTCATCGTGGTCGGCGCGTGCGGCGTGATCCTCGCGGCGATCGCCGGCACCGCCGTCGCCCGCGGGGGCCTGCGACCGGTGCAGCGGCTCACCGAGGCGGCCGAGCGCGTGGCCAAGACCGACGATCTGGCACCGATCCCCGTGACCGGCCGTGACGAGCTGGCCCGGCTCACGATGAGCTTCAACGCGATGCTCCGCGCGCTCGCGGAATCGCGGGATCGGCAGGCGCGGCTGGTGGCCGACGCCGGGCACGAGCTGCGCACGCCGCTCACCAGCCTGCGGACCAATGTCGAGCTGCTGGTGGCGTCGAACCGTCCGGGGGCGCCGCCGATCCCCGCGGACGACATGAAGGAGCTGTCCGACGACGTGATCGCGCAGGTCGAGGAGCTGACCACACTGGTGGGCGACCTCGTGGACCTGGCCCGCGAGGACGCGCCGGAGGCGGTCAACGAGGAGGTCGATCTCGAGGAGGTCCTCGCCAAGGCGGTCGAGCGGGTGGAGCGACGCCGCCCGACGGTCCGCGTCGAGGTCGCGTCGTCGCCGTGGTTCGTCTACGGCGATCAGGCCGGCCTCGGTCGGGCGGTGATCAACGTGCTCGACAACGCCGCCAAGTTCTCGCCCGACGGTTCCGTGGTCCGCGTCTCGCTCGCGGAGACGGGCGTCGACCGGGCGGCGCTCACCGTCGCCGACAGTGGGCCGGGCATCCCGGAGGAGGACCGTGAGCTGGTCTTCGAGCGGTTCTACCGATCGATGGCGAGTCGTTCGATGCCCGGCTCGGGCCTCGGACTCGCGATCGTCAAACAGGTGATCGAGCGGCACGGTGGCAGCGTGGCGGTCGGTTCCGCCGACGGTGGCGGTGCCCTGGTCCGGTTCGAGATCCCCGGCAGCCCCGTGGCGGGCGGACGGGCCCCGCAGATCGTGCATCGGGAACCCCGCATGCGGCTGCTGCGGGGGAAGTGACAATCTGCTCACAGCGACCTCACAGACGGCGACTGCAGTCTTGGCGTGAGAAACGAAGGAGGGGCCTGACATGACCGAGGGTCCGCAGAATCCCTATCAGCAGGGACAGCAGCCGGGACAGCCAGCGCAGCAGCCCGGACAGTACCGGCCCACCCAGCAGTACTCGAACCCGTACGCGGCGGCGGGGTCCGGCGCACCGTCGGGCTACCCGGTGCCGGGCGGGGTGCAGACGGTGCCCCCGGCCCCGTCGGGCTCGCCCACGGGCGGGCCGAAGCTGGGCGCCCTGGTGGCGCTGGGCGTCGCGATCGCGCTGGTCGCGTCGCTGCTGTCGGTGACCGGGGCGTACCTGGTGTGGGGCAACGACTCCGCGAGCACGACGACGACCGTGTCCGGGGGAGCGGCACCGCCGGTCGTGAAGGGGTCGGTGCAGGAGGTGGCGCAGAACGTGCTGCCCGCCGTCGTGTCGATCGACAACCAGGCGGGGTCCTCGGAGTCCTCGGGCTCGGGTGTGGTGATCACCGCGGACGGCAAGATCGTCACGAACAACCATGTGATCGCGGGGAACGGCAAGCTCACCGTGTCCTTCTCGGACGGCAGCGTGAGCAACGCGGCGGTGGTCGGCGCGGATCCGGTGACCGACCTCGCGGTGATCCAGACGGACAAGCGCGACCTCAAGCCCCTGGCCTTCGCGGACAGCGGCAAGCTGACCGTGGGCCAGGAGGTCGTGGCCGTGGGTGCGCCGCTGGGGCTCGCGGGCACGGTGACCAGTGGCATCGTCTCGGCCCTCAACCGTCCTGTCGCGACGAGTGGCAAGGATTCCGACGAGGCGACCGTCGTCAATTCGGTGCAGACGGACGCCGCGATCAACCCCGGCAACTCCGGCGGTGCGCTCGTGGACATGGCGGGGCAGCTCGTCGGTATCAACTCGTCGATCGCGACGCTCGGATCGTCCCGGACCACGGGGCAGCAGAGCGGCAGTATCGGCCTCGGCTTCGCGATCCCGGCGAACCTGGTGCAGCGGATCAGCAAGGAGCTGATGGCATCGGGGAAGGCCTCGCACGCCGCGGTGGGCGTCCAGGTGGACCCGCGGCAGACGTCGGTCACCCGGCCCGGGGCCCTGGTCGCGGGGGTGTCGGCGACGGGCGCCTTCGGTCGCGCGGGCATCCCCACGGGCGCGCTCGTGACGAAGATCGACGATCTGCAGATCACCGACGGCTACGGATTGATCGGGGCCGTGCGCTCGTACCCCCCGGGGGCTACCGTGACCATCACGTACCTCGAGAGCGCGAGCAGTACGAGTCCGGTGTCCAAGCAGGTGACGCTCGATAAGTTGGACAAATGATGCGAGGAGTGGACATGACCGCAGCGGATTGGCCGGAGGACGAGGTGCTCGACGTGTCGACGCTCGACGAAGCGGCGCTCGACGGTGCCGGGGTGATCGGTCGCGCGCTCGTGGTGGTCGTCGACGACCACGTGCAGCCGGGCGTCCCGAACGCCGGAAAGTCAGTGGGGTCGCTGGTGACCGAACTGCTGGAGGAGGCGGGCTTCGAGGTGGACGCCGTGGTCGTGGTCCCCGCGGAGGAGGTGGACGTGCGCAACGCGCTCAACACCGCGGTGATCGGCGGCGTGGACCTGGCGGTGACCATCGGCGGTGTCGGCGTGGGCGCCCGCGACGTGACGCCGGAGGCCACCGAGGACATTCTGGACAAGAAGTTGCCGGGCATCTGCGAGGCGCTGCGCTCGTCGGGCTTGGCGGCCGGCGCCACCGACGCGGGGCTCTCGCGCGGCCTGGCCGGCGTGTCCGGCAGCACCGTGGTGGTGAACCTGGCCAGCTCGCGCGCGGCGATCCGGGACGGCATGGCCACGCTCACCCCGCTGGCCACCCACGTGATCCGGCACATCGCCGGTGGAGACGACCAGGCCCGGTGACCGAGGGCACTGACAGTCGGTCCGGCGGGCCCGGGCCCCGGAAGTACTCCGCGCGCGACATCGCGCGGATCTTCGGGGACGTTCTGCCCGCGCAGACCAAGGACGACATGTCCGACGATGCCGCATCCCGCTCGGGTGCGGCATCGCCCGTTTCCAGGTCCGACGGTGACGCGACCGAGCGCTGGTATCGCGAGAACCGTCCGCCGCACCACGGGGGCTGACCCGCTCGACCGTTCTGCGCTGCGAACCGTGTAAGGTTTTGCATTAGCGCTAGCAGTGTGACGAAGGACACAGTCGTGCGGACTGACGGTCAGGTTACGGGACCGGGTTGCCTGAGTGAACTCTCAGGGGAAGCCTACCCTTACCGGACCGCTGGTCAGGGCGTAGTTACCGGTGAGTATGTCCTAAGAAGTCCTGGTTGCGACCTCGAAGCTGGTTTCTGATTGAGAATTACATGTTTCGAAAGATACGATTAACGAAGATCGAAACCGTTGCGGACTGTCGAAACCTGAGGATATGCTGCGCGGGAACCGAAGGTCGACGTAGATCTCCGGGGAAACGACAGTGGTCGCGTGCTGAGACAATGCGCGGGATTCGGTAGGCGGCTGGGTGAGCTGCCACGCCGGCGGTCCTGATCGGGGCGTCACTCCACAGATTCCTGGTGAGGGGAACGAATGAGCAAGATGAGCAAGGTCGCAATGCGCGCAGGCGTCGTTGCGGTCGCGGTGGCAGCTGCTGCCTCGGTCGCTGCGGGTTCGGCTGGTGCTGCGCCGCTGCCGAACGGTCAGAAGACGGTCGCTGCGCCTGAGGGGTGGAGTGTCGTTCTGAAGTCGACGGGTAACTCCTTCTCGATCCAGCCTTCGCTGGCTACTGCGCAGACGCGGACGGTGTGGGTGACTACGACCGGTGCGGTGGATGTGAAGCCTGCTGCTGGTGTGAAGGATATCCAGGGCAAGCTGGGTGTTGGTGTCGTGTCGGGTTGCCAGTTCCCGGGTGCGATTGGTGGTTCGGTGGGTGTGACCGGGCCGGGTGCGTCTGCGGGACTGGGTGGTTCGGGTTCGCCGAGTGCGAGTTTGTCTCTGGGTGGTGTGTCCGTTGGTTTGGATGTGCCGTTGAGCCCGGGTTCGACCTCGTCGGTGACGGGTTTCGGTCGTGGTGATCAGCCGAACTCGTTGGATTCGATCAAGTTCTCGAAGGCTGGTACGTACACCGTGGGCCTGAAGAACTACGACCTGAATTACGGCAACTGCAGTGGCTATGCGCAGGCTCGCGTTGTGACGTGGGTGGAGATCAAGGGCAGTAATCGTATTCAGGGCTTCCTGTACGGTGCGCCCTTCAGCATGGGCTAAGCCCACACCCCAAACCCACTCTTGCCCGTCTCGGGCTGACTAATCACGAAGGACATCATGAAGAACCTCGCAATCCGCGGCGCTGCCGTCGCGGCTGTTGCTGGCGTTGCGCTCGGCGCGGCCGCCACCGGCGTCGCGAACGCCGATACGTTCATCCCCCTGCCCGGCGAGTCCGTTACGCAGAAGATCGGCGACGGCTCAATCACCATCTCGCTTGGTAAGAACAGTGCGCTGCTGTCGCCCGGTATGGTGGCGCTGCCGACCACGCGCAACGCTTGGGTGTCGGGCGCCCTCTCCGCCAAGCTCACCGGCACCAAGCCCAGCGGGGGCTCGATTCAGGCCGGCTACGTTGTTGGTTGCCAGGTGCAGATCGGTTCGGCGAAGCTCAGTGTCGGTTCAAGTGCGACCGGTCCGGTTTTCTCGTCCAAGACGGACGACGCCAAGATCGCCGGTGTGAGCGGTTCGACGGGTGCGACCTTGTCGCTGGCCGCCGGAACAATCGGTACGCAGGCGCTGACCTTCGACCGCAAGAAGTGGCCGAAGCCGGGCGATGAGATCAGCCCGAGCTGGAATGTGCCGAGCCAGAGCTACGACTTCGACGGTGCCTCCGGCTCGCTTTCGTGGGCGGACCAGACCATCGGTGTCGATGGCTGCGGCGGCTACGCGCAGGCACGCTTCTACGCCTACGTGACCGGCAAGGTCGGCAACAACGAGGGCACTGCGGTGCTCTGGGGCAAGCCCTTCACGCTGGGCTGATAGGCAGAGAACTTCGATGACGACACGGGGTCGACGCCGATGAGGCGTCGGCCCCGTGTCTTCTTATTCGCTGTCCTTACTAGGACTTTACTTTGATCGCGTTCGTGGGATGATTGCCCCGGGCACGATGTCGGCGAAGCCGATGAATCAGCTGAGTGAGTTTGGCGGGTCCAACCCGGTGCGAACACTCGGCACTAACCTTGAGGGGAACAAACAATGAATCGACGGAGAGCGTCCATCGCCGCGGTGGTTACTACCGCTGCCCTCGTTGCGACACCGACCTTGGCGTCTACCGCCAACGCTGAGCTGTCGCCCACCAACATCCTGAACGTTCTGGGCGCACCGCTGCAGAACGCCAACCAGGTCATCAAGGCTGGCGTGGTCCAGACCGGCGATCTCAATGACGACGGCAGCCCGAAGACGACAAACCTGCCCAATGCGCTCTTCGCGACACTGGTCAACCAGGGCGGAACCGGCAACACGGCCGAACTGCAGAAGCGTCTGAAGAGCTATCTCGACCAATCGACCGCCAGTTTCGGTTCGCTGCCGACTAAGGTCGTCGGCTACGACGTGGCAGCGATCAGTGCGCTGTTCGCTCCGGCCGCTAAGCCGCTGGCGTTGCAGACGGTGTCGGCTGGCCCCGCGGCTGCCCCGAGCCTCGGATCGGCGCTCGATGTCCTCGGCCTCCCGCTGCAGCTCGCCACGAATGCGCTGCAGACGTTCAACGTCGAGTTGCGCGACGCCAAGGGCCAGCTCGTCCTCGACAAGGACAAGAAGACGACCCAGACGAACGTTGTGAACGCGATCTTCAAGGCCGTGGTTGATTTCGGTGCCACCGGTCAGTGGGGAGCGCTGGCGAACAATGTGAGCCTTTACCTGGCGCAGTTCGGCGCAAACGTCGCGTCGGGCGGCTTCGTCTCGCAGAAGCCCAAGGAAGTCGTGACGCCTTCAGTGGCGACGGTCCAAGTTCAGTCGCTGACCGTAGCGGCGAAGGATACGCCGAAGTCGAGCCCCGCCGACGCAGGTCTCGTCGGTGACCTGCTCAACGTGGCCGGGATTCCGCTCAACAACGTGAATCAGGCGATTCAGTCGTTCGTCGTTGTGATCGGCCAGGACAAGGACGGCAATGACATCAAGACGAATGTCGTCAACGCCGTGTTCAAGGCGGTCGTGGATCTTGGACTGACCGGCCAGTGGGGCAAGCTTGCTGACACCGTGACGGGCTACGTGGCTACCGCCGCCAAGCAGGTTGCGGACCTCCCCGGCAAGGTGCTCGCCTACGACACGACCGCGATCGGCAATGTGTTCAACGGTGGCCTTGCGCCGGTTCCGGCTCCGAAGACCGTTCCGTCGGGCGACGCCCTTCCGACGAGCACCAAGTCGCTCACGCTGCGCACCGCCTCCTCGGGGTCGGGCTCTGAAGGCGGTCTGGGCACCGGGTCCTCACCGGCGGATGTCGCTCCGTCCGAGGCGCCGACCGTTTCGCAGCAGCCGCCCGCGACGACTGGCTCCAAGGGCAAGGGTGTTGACCTGTTCGAGAAATTTGCTGACGCGCTGGGCGGCAAGGGCGGGCCGGCGTCCGGTGGTGGTACGACCGGTGGTGGTACGACCGGTGGTGGTACGACCGGTGGTGGTACGACCGGTGGTGGTACGACCGGTGGTGGTACGACCGGTGGCGGTACGACCGGTGGCGGTACGACCGGTGGCGGTACGACCGGCGGCGGTACGACCGGCGGCGGTACGACCGGCGGCGATGCTTCGAACGGTGGGACGACTGGCGGCGCGGCGTAGCTGACGCCTGTCTCCACCGACGAGGGGGTGGTCATCCGAAGGGATGACCACCCCCTCGTCGTCTCCGCTCGGTGATGGATCATGTGTCCCAGCGATCGGTTTGTTGCATCGCTGTTACGGCGCCAGCGGCGCGGACGAGAAACTGATTAACAATTCTTGGCGTCTGTTAAGGTCTCGCCACGAAGTTGCACCGGGTGCGGCGCGGGAACTACCGTGCATCTACGCCGCTCGCGCTACGGTCTCACCGGTTGACCTGCGAATGTATTGCAAGTCGTTCATACTTGCGTTCCTTCTGGGCGCCTGAGAGGTTGCTGGCAATGAGGAGAGTTTTCACGCTCAGGCGAGTGGCGCGTGACAAGCATGTACTGACCATGAAACGAGGGCGATGGTGAAGGCGAAACTGAAACCGAGTGTAGGGCGCGCATGTGTCGTTGCGGTCGCGGTGGCAGCTGCTGCCTCGGTCGCTGCGGGTTCGGCTGGTGCTGCGCCGCTGCCGAACGGTCAGAAGACGGTCGCTGCGCCTGAGGGGTGGAGTGTCGTTCTGAAGTCGACGGGTAACTCCTTCTCGATCCAGCCTTCGCTGGCTACTGCGCAGACGCGGACGGTGTGGGTGACTACGACCGGTGCGGTGGATGTGAAGCCTGCTGCTGGTGTGAAGGATATCCAGGGCAAGCTGGGTGTTGGTGTCGTGTCGGGTTGCCAGTTCCCGGGTGCGATTGGTGGTTCGGTGGGTGTGACCGGGCCGGGTGCGTCTGCGGGACTGGGTGGTTCGGGTTCGCCGAGTGCGAGTTTGTCTCTGGGTGGTGTGTCCGGTGGTTTGGATGTGCCGTTGAGCCCGGGTTCGACCTCGTCGGTGACGGGTTTCGGTCGTGGTGATCAGCCGAACTCGTTGGATTCGATCAAGTTCTCGAAGGCTGGTACGTACACCGTGGGCCTGAAGAACTACGACCTGAATTACGGCAACTGCAGTGGCTATGCGCAGGCTCGCGTTGTGACGTGGGTGGAGATCAAGGGCAGTAATCGTATTCAGGGCTTCCTGTACGGTGCGCCCTTCAGCATGGGCTGATTTGCCCGTTTCTTTGGGCGGCAGCCCTCATTGTAAGGATGGACTACATGACAAATATATTTCGACGCACGGTTGCCGGATGTGCGATCGCAGCCGTCTGTTCCACGGCAATCGTGGGAACTGCGCATGCGGACACTTTCATTCCTCTGAAGAATGTGTCGGTGACCCAGAAGGTTGGGGCGGGCACCATCACCATCACCGTCACGCGGCAGTCTGCGAGGCTTTCACCGGGAATGGTCGCCTTGCCGACTACGCGCAATGCGTGGGTGTCGGGCGCGATCGAGGCGAAGGTTTCCGGCGCGGACGCGAGCGGTGGCTCGATTGAGGCGGGGTATGTCGTCGGCTGTCAGGTCGCGATTGGCGACGCAGGCCTGTCGATCTCGGGTGGCGCCAACGGCCCGGTACTCGCGTCGAGTAGCGATGATGCATCGATCGCCGGGACCTCGGCGTCCACCGGCGCGTCCCTCAAGCTGGCCGCTGGCACGATCGGCAATCAGTCGCTGACCTTTGATCGCAAGTCGTGGCCGAAGCCTGGTGACGAGATCAAGCCCGATTGGAATCAGCCCTCCACGAGCTACGACTTCGAAGGCAAGGGCGGTTCGCTGTCGTATGCCGACCAGACCATTGGTGTCGACGGCTGCGGCGGCTATGCCCAGGCCCGACTCTATGTCTACGTCGCCGCGCAGATCGGTGACCACGAGGGCACCGCGGTGCTTTGGGGCCCGACCTTCACCCTGGGCTGACACCGCGCCCTCGGCGCACCGTCGGCCCAAAGGAACGGAGGCCGGCTTCCCACACGGGAGGCCGGCCTTCGTCCTGACTGCGGTCAGTGAGTTGAGCGCTACGCCGCGGCCGCAGGAGGCTCCGGCGACAGGCTCTGCCAGTCGACCTCCGCGTCGTGTTCCGCCAACATCTCCTCGAGGATCGGCGGACCGTGGGGCCCGTCGAGGATGGCGGCGATGTCGTCGTAGACAGTGCCGATGAGGTCCTCGTACTGCACACGCAATTCCTCACTGCGCCACAGTGATCGGAGCAGGGCCCGCCGCTTCTGCCAACGTTCAAGCGACTGGCGGTACAACTCGTTAGCGTGGTGCTGATGGTTCACCCGGATCTCGCCGGTGGGATCGGCTTTGCGACGCCAGCCGGTGCGGCCGGCGTGCTCACCGTGCGGAACGGTGATCGTCTCCCACCCGCCCGGGTAGTCGCTCGTGCTCGGCGTGACTCTCCCGTGGTGCTTGTCGCACGCGAGGGTCAGCAGGGTGATGTCCGTGGCGCCGCCGTCCGCCCACTCCGTGATGTGGTGGACCTGGCAGCGGGTCGCGGGCGCGTCGCAACCGGGTGCGGTGCAACCCTTCTCGCTGCCGTACAGCGCGATCCGCTGATCCGGGGTGGCCAGCCGCTTCTCGCGGCCGAGGAACAGCGGCCGGTTCGCGAGGTCCAGCACCAGCACGTACTTCGGGTTGGTGCCCATCATGCGCAGCGCGTCCTCGACGGGCATGCGCCCGCCGGTGGCGGTGGTGGCGAACCCGGCCTCGGACTCGAGTTGATCGATCCCCAGCGTGACGATCGGGACGCACGGCACACCGCGGTGCTGCCCCAGCGCGCCGGAACCGACGAACTCCCGCAGCGCCGCGAGCAGCGCATCGTGATTGCGCTGCCCCTGCGAGCGGGTGTCGCGCTGGGCCGCCTCGGCGACGGCGTCCTGGTCCGCGGGGTCGACGGGGTTCTCCGCGTCCGACGGGTTGTTCACGCCCGGCCGGGCGAGCTTCTCGAAGACCACGTCCATCAAGGCGCGGCACTCGGGGGAGAGCGCACCGTCGAGGTCGGACATCAGATCGTCACCCTGTTTGCCCAGGTTCACCTCCCGCTTGCGCGCGATGTTCTCCGGGCTGGGCTCAGCACCGTCGGGATCGATGAGCTCGTAGGCGCGCTGCCCGATCTTGGCGAGCTCCTCCGGCCGGACACTGAGCGCCGCGGTGACGAGCACGTCCTCGAGGAGGGCGAGCTTCTCCGGAGTGGCCTCGGGCGCCTTGGCCACCTTGTCGATCCACTGCTCCACCGCGGCGGCGTGCCGCTCGGAGACAAGGCCTTCCCGCTGCGCCGCGGAGAGCTCGGGCAGCCGGGGCTCCGGCGCCTCGCCTCGCACATTGCGCGGCGCGCGGGACCTGGCGCCCTTCATCCGGTCTCGTGCCTCCGTGCCCGCGAGCCGCAGCTGATCGACCAGCATCTCCTTGATCCCCGTGTAGCCCAACTGCCCGGGGATCCCCTGCTCGACGCACACCTGCGCGAGGAGATGTTGGCCGTGCGGCACCTTCCGCGCCGCCTTCTCGAGCCGGGGGAGCGCATCCAGGACTTCCTCCGAGGAGAGCATCACGGGGCTCGCCGCAGCGAGTTTCTCAGCCGCATGTTCGAACGAGGTGAGGGCGGCCAGGTATTCGGCTGCTGTGCTGGTAGTCATGGTTGCCACCTCCTCGGACTGCTACCACGAGTCTACTCCGATATTCGGGGAATATCGATGCAATCGAACAAAAAAGCTAGTAACCTGAGAGTATGACAGCGGCGCTATCGGCGTCGCCTTCGTGTCACCTGAATCGTTGTGTGCGATGCCCTGCCGTCGGGTGCCTGCGTGGTGGGAACCGAACCCCGTGCTGGTGCGTCCAATTGATGAGGGCCGCGGCGACGCGAGAGGTCCGCTCGCGCGAGCGGGCGCAGCGGTTGTTGTGGAGCGTTGTCGCTGTGGCGGTCGCGGCTGGTCCAGGACTGCGTCTGTCTCGTGATCGCTGGCCCCAGGGGACCTCCGAAGTGCTGCACAGTGTCTGGACCCTGGTCACATCGCCGGGATTCGGCGCGGTCCGCGCCGTGATCGCCGCTCTCGTCGCGTTCATGGGGGCGTTGCGGAGTCAGGTGCGGTCCGCCAGCAAGGATCGATGGTGGGCGACCTTCGAGTGGGTGATGAAGAACCGCGTCAACGAGAAAGATGCGGATTCCGCGATCGCGGCGGAATGGCTCGCGTTCCTGAAAGGGACCGCGACCAGCCCTGATGAGGGCCCTATCATCAACGTACTGATCGAGGAGGCGCTGAGGCGCGGACCACACGAGAGCTGAGAAGGACATCCGGGTCGTCGCGCCGGCGGGCAAGGGGCTGTACCGCGCGGTGAACGCGAAGGTCATCCGGTCGACGCCGCTCGCCGGGCACCGTTATCGGCTTCATCTGTCGAACGGGAAGGACGTGGTCGCTACGCGGTCGCCGGGCGGCCGGTACGTGCTCGTCAAGAAGCCGGCACTCAAGTCCTCCTCCAAGACCTCGCTCCGCATCCCGGCCGCGTCCGCGGTTACCGACCCCGGAGAGCGGCCCATGTCCGCGGCGACCCGCGACAAGCTCGTCGCGATCCTCGAGATGGACAACACCGGGCTCTCGCGCCGCGGCGTGCGGTAGCGGCGCACCGTCGGACCCGGTACCACGAGAGCCGGCCGCCCCGCGTGGGGGAGGCCGGCTCTCGTGGTGCGCGAGTCAGCGCTGCGTGGGGAACTGCCCCGTGGGCGGCAGGGCCGAGTGCGCGCCGCCCTGCGACGGCGCGGCCTGCGCGGCCAGCAGGTCGCGGATCTCGACGAGCACGTCCACCTCGTCCTCCGCGGCCTTCTCCGGCGCGAACCGGGCCTTCATCCGCTCGTACGGCATGATCAGCAGGAAGTAGACGACCGCCGCGACCAGCACGAAGTTGATCACCTGCGTGATGACCGCGCCGAGGTCGATCGTGGTGGCGGCGACGCCGGTCTTGATCTCCCAGGCGAGCCCCTGCACGTCCTTGCCGCCGCCGATGGAGGCGATGAGCGGCTTGACGATGTGATCGGTGAACGCGGTGACGATCGCAGTGAACGCCGCACCGATGACCACGGCGACCGCGAGGTCGAGCACGTTGCCCTTGAGGAGGAAGTCCTTGAAGCCCTTGAGCATGTTTGTCGTCCTTCGGAAACTTGTAACGGATGCGACGCGTGGTGCAGTGTCGCAATTATGCTAACCGCATGAACCGAATCCGCGCAGTCGACGCGGGCGTTTCGGCGGGTGTGATTCTCGTCGTCGGCGGGCTCGCCGCCGGGTGGTACGGCGTGGACCGCGCCGTGCCCACGCCGCGCACGCCCGTCGCCGACCACACCTACCGCGTGGGGAATGCCGCTGCGGGAGTGGACTTCCGCGCACCGTCGGGCTGGGACAAAGTGCCGTCGGGCCGGGCCGACGTGGTGCGCTTCGTGCATCCCAGCGGCAGCTCGCTGTCCGTGCGCCTGACGACCGGCATGACCGACTTCGACACCGCGGCGCCGCGCCGCCTGCGCGAGTTCGAGACCGGCGGCGTCGACGCGCACTTCACCGGCGACATCCGCGGCCCGCAGTTCGCGGGTCGCAGCTGCGCCGCGACGGGCGGCGGCAGGTCGGGGGAGTGCGCCGTCGTGGGCCACTCGGACCTGTTGGTCACGGTGCTCACGCTCCGCGGGCCCGACGGTGCCGCCCCCGACCTGACCGCGCTCGTCCAGACCCTGCGGGAGGCCTGATGCGCGCGCAGCTCACGACCATCGGCTTCTGGGTGTTTCTGGCGGGCATGGCGTTCGGTGCGTTCGTGCTCGTGCGCGACATGACGCCCCGCATCGCGGAGACGGGCGGTGCGGTCGCGGTCGCGCTGCCGATCATCCTGGTGGCGGCCGCGCTGATCGCCGTGATCATCTGGGCGCTGGACCGCTCGCACGCCCAGCTGCGCGCCGTCTGGGCGCTCGCCTTCGCGTGGGGCGCGATCGGCGCCTGCGGGCTCGCGTTGCAGATCAACGGGTTCGCGTCCGACGCCGTCAACGACGTGCTCGACGACCCGGGCTCCACGACCTGGGGCGCCGCCCTCGTCGGGCCGCTGGACGAGGAGAGCATCAAGGCCGCCGGCGTCGCGCTGCTGCTGGTGATGTTCCGCGACCGCCTGCGCCGGCCGCTCCAGATCTTCGCGGTGGGAGCGTTCGCGGGCCTGGGCTTCCAAGTGATCGAGAATCTCTCGTACGCAGTCACCTTCGCGGTCCGCGATGCCCAGTCCGATACGGTCGGTGCGCTCACGGTCACGCTCGTGCGCGCCCTCTTCGGCTTCCAATCGCACTGGGTGTACACGGGCTTCTTCGCGCTCGGCCTGGCGCTGCTCCGAGTCCGGCCGGTGCTCGCGCCGATCCCGATCGTGCTCGCCTACGTCATGCACTTCTGGTGGAACGCGCCGAGCGGCGACAACCCCATGGTGGCGCTCCTGCTCATCGTGCTCAAATGCGTCGTGACGCTCTCGCTCCTCGGCGGCGCGTGGACGTGGATGATCTACGAGCAACGCCGGTGGCTGCAGCGCGCCATCCGGATGCCGGAGGCCGCGAAGCTCGCGCCGCCCGCGGAACTGGCCACGCTGCCCACTCGCGCGCTGCGCCGTAACGGCGAGAACTACCTGCGCTTCTACTACGGCCCCGCCGTCGCCGAGGTGGCGCGCAAGCGCCAGAAGTGGCTGATCCGCGAGCTCACCTACCGGGTCGGTTGAGCGGTCGACGGGTTCGGTGTGCGCCCTCACCGGAACACCACGGACAGCGGTGAACTGAGCGCCGCGGCGGCGACGGCGTGCGCCTCCGCCTCGGACATCGCGAGCATCACGGTGCGGGCCTGCTGCCGCGAGGCCTGCGCCGCGGCGGCGACGGCGACCGTGGCCGAGCGGGCCAGGACGGAGGGCGCACCGTCGTCCCGCTCGCCGGCCCGGGGCTTGCGCTGCGCCACCACGTCCACCACGTCGCCGGGGCGGAGCAGGTCCATCGTGGCGGCGTCCTGCAGGGCGATCGGCACCAGACGTGAGCCGGGGCGGATGAAGCCCGCGGTGCGATCGCTGAGCACGCGCCGGCCCGTGAGGATCTCGCCCGCGCCGACGGGCCCCGTCACCGACCGCCCGACCGCCTCGTCGGGCCGCGTCAGCGCGTCCTGGGGCGCGAGGTCCGCCGGAACCGTGCGCATCACGAGGTCCTCGCCGACGAGTTTCCCTCCTGGCCCCAGCTCGCGCGCCGCGACGAGCACCTGCGTTTGCGGTCCGCTCGGCCGGCTCGTGACCGCGACGATCAGCGCCACCACCGCGAGCGCCCCGGCCGCCGCCCGCCGCGCCGTCAGCGTGCGCGCCCACCCGGGCCGCAGTGCGGCCCGCATCCGTTCGACCCCGGTCGGCTGCAAGGACTCCATGCCCGGAATCTACGACGGTGCGCCGACGGCGGACCGTCGGACAGGGCCCCGGAAGTCGACCCTGTGGATAACCCCGTTCCTGTGGAGGAACGGCCCCGATCAGGCCTGCGGATCCTTGTAGTAGACGATCTGGTGCGTGGTCGCCAGCAGGGTGCCGTTCCGCCCCCAGACCTGGCCGTACTGGTCGAAATGACCGTGGCCGAAGCGCGCGGCGCGGGCGGTCGCGAGGAGGTGCTCGGCGCCCTGCTGCTCGAGTTCGTCGGGGCTCGCGTGGAAGTACGTCGTCAGCGAGATGGTCCCGGCCGGGGCGTAGGCGCCGCGACGCCGGAAGATCCGCGGGTAGAAGGAGTCCGCGATCGACGCCAGCGCCGGGTAGTCGAGCGGGCGGGCGGGCTTGTCGCGCAGCCACATCGTGGTGGTCGAGTCGTCCTGTGGGCCGTCCATGTCCAGGCTGCCCTCGACGAAGCGGGTCTCGTAGTTCTTCGCCCACTCCACGAAGTCCGGCAGCGACTGCTCCGGGTAGTCCTCCGGCGCCTGCACCTGCGGGAAGGGGGTCTCGGTATCACCCCAGGTGTCGCGGCGCGTGCCGAACACCGCGGTACCGGAGGCGACGGGGCCGTCGCCCTGGCTCAGGACGAAGGCGACATGCTGATTGGTGCGGTTCGTGCGCAGGACGGTGACGGCGAGGTCCCAGGCGCCGTCCTTGATCGGGGCGGCGAAGTTCAGCGTGAGGCTCAGCGGATGACCCTGCGCCTCCGGGTGCGCCTGCAGCGCCGCCACGACGGTGCCGGCGGTGATCCCGCCGAACGGCCCGACCATGTTGTTGTACGCCGGGTGCGTGTGCGCCCGGAAGCCGCCGGCGATCGGCTCGACGGCGGTCGCTTCATCGAAGACGTGGGTCATGCCAGCAACGTAGCAAGGCTAGGAGCTGGTGGCCTTGTCGACCTTGGCGGCGGTGTCCGAGCTGCTCTTGGTCTCCGACTTCGCGGTGGTATCGGCCTTCGAGCTGCGGGAATCGGTGCGGTAGAAGCCGCTGCCCTTGAACACGACGCCGACGGAGTTGAACAGCTTCCGCAGCGGCCCGCCGCAGTTGGGGCACACCGTGAGCGGATCGTCGGAGAAGGACTGCACGGCGTCGAAGGCCTCGCCGCACTCCTTGCATTGGTACGAATAGGTAGGCACCGATCGATTCTACCGCTCGATTAGCACTCTGGCGATTCGAGTGCCAGTGGTGTGAGCGGATACGATACGGCCATGAGTGCCCCGCGTACGCCGTCGCCCGCGCGACGGATCGTGGACGCCGCCCGCGAGGTGATCGCGGCGAACGGGATTCCCGGCGTCAGCATGGACCAGGTCGCCAAGCAGGCGCACGTCTCCCGCAGCACGCTGTACCGGATCTTCCCCAACCGCGACCAGCTGATCGCCCGCGTCGTCGCCATCGAGATCCGCACGCTGCGCCGCAAGCTGGACAAGACGATCGTCGGGTACACGCCGCAGCAGACGCTGGTCGAGGTGTTCGTGCTGAGCATCGGGCAGGCCGAGTCGAACATGGCCGTGTCCAAGGTGCTGGCCGCCGAGCCCGAGTACTTCCTGCGCATCCCGCGCGGCGTCTGGGACCTGCTGATCCAGGGCATCGTCATCCGGCTGCGCAACTCCGGCGCCGAGCAGGACTACGCGGAGCTGTGCTCCGTCGTGGACCTCATGCTGCGGATCACGGGCTCGCTGCTGTCCAACTCGCCCACCGGGCTGGACATCAGTGACTCCGATGCTCTGCGGGCGTACGGCGAGAAGTACATCTCCCGGCTCCTGATCTAGACCGGGTTCACGGCGTGAACTCCACCAGCCCCGACGGGGTCAACGCCGCGTCCACCGGCACATCGGTGGGCTCCGATGGCAGGAAGTCCACCAGCTCGTGGTCGTACACCACCGCGATCAACCGCGGCCCCGCGACCAGCGACCTGTCGTAGTACCCCGCGCCCCGTCCCAGCCGCACGCCGGCGCGCGAGACCCCCAGCGCCGGCAGCAACACGGTGTCCACCGAGGCCAGGGCGTCCGTGCCCAGTCGCGGCCCCGTCGGCTCCAGCAGCCCGAACGGCCCCGGCGCCAGCGATCCGCTCCAGGCCCAGTCCAGCGGCCCGGGCTCGGCCGGGGTGACGGGCAGGAGCACTCGGCCGGGCAGGGTGAACGACGGTTCGGATCCGACGGGGACGTAGGCGGCCACCACGCCCAGGTCCAGGGCGCCCATCACCGCGGTCAGCCGGGCCGCCGCTTCGCCGCGCGCGACATCGGAGAGTCCGGCCCGGGTGCGGCGGAATCGGTGGCGCCAGGCGCTCTTCATCTCCGACACGGGCAGGGGATCCACATGCACGCATTCGAACTCGTCGTGGTCCGTCACGGCGAGCTCCTCTCGGGCGATGTCACAGCCACGCAGATCGTTACCTTCACGTGACCTAGCTTATGGTGGAAGGATGAGCACAGAGCCCTCCATCCCGAGAACCGCGGTCGTCCCCGCCGCCGGCCTCGGCACCCGATTCCTCCCCGCGACGAAGACGGTTCCCAAGGAGCTGCTTCCCGTCGTCGACACTCCCGGCATCGAGCTCGTCGCCGAGGAGGCGGCGGCGGCGGGCGCCGAGCGCCTCTGCATCGTCACCAGTCCCGGCAAGGACGGCGTGGTCGCGCACTTCGTCGAGGACCTCGTGCTCGAGGGCACGCTGGAGAAGCGCGGCAAGACCGCGATGCTCGACAAGGTGCGCCGCGCCCCCAATCTGATCCACGCCGAGGCCGTCATCCAGGAGAAGCCGCTGGGCCTCGGGCACGCCGTGGCCTGCGTCGAGCCGGTCCTCGACGACGACGAGGACGCCGTCAGCGTGTTGCTTCCCGACGATCTGGTGCTGCCGATCGGCGTGCTCACCACCATGGCGAAGGTGCGTGAGAAGCGCGGCGGCTCGGTGCTGTGCGCGATCGAGGTCACCCCGGAGCAGATCAGCAGCTACGGCGCGTTCGACGTCGAGATCGTGCCGGACGCCACCAATCCCGACGTGCTCAAGGTCAACGGCATGGTCGAGAAGCCCAAGGCCGAGGACGCCCCGTCGAACTACGCGGCGGCCGGCCGCTACCTGCTGGACCGCGCCGTTTTCGACGCGCTGCGCCGCATCGACAAGGGCGCCGGCGGCGAGATCCAGCTGACCGACGCCATCGCGCTGCTCATCAGCGAGGGGCATCCCGTGCACGTCGTGGTGCACCGCGGAACCCGACACGACCTCGGAAATCCCGGGGGCTACCTCAAGGCTGCGGTTGACTTGGCGTTGGACCGTGACGACTACGGTCCCGACCTGCGCTCCTGGCTGCAGGATCGCCTGAACAAGTAGGAGGCCGAGGACATGCGCTCCGTGGAGGACCATCTGGCTCGGGTCACGGCGGCGGCGGTGGCGCCGCGACCGGTGCGCGTGGGGATCTCCGAGGCGCAGGGCCTCATGTGCGCGGAGGAAGTGGTCGTCGAGAACGCCCTCCCCGCCTTCGACCAGGCCGCGATCGACGGCTACGCCGTGCGCTCCGTCGACGTGGCGAGGGCCGGCGAGACCGACGAGGAGACCGGCGAGCAGATCATCGTCAGCCTCCCGGTCGTCGGCGAGGTGCGCGCGGGCAACCGGCAGCCCATCCGGCTGCAGCCCGGGCAGGCCGTCAAGGTCGAGACCGGCGCGCCGCTGCCCACCCTCGCCGACGCCGTCCTCCCCGACAAGTGGACCGACGGTGGGCTGTCGAAAGTCCGTGTCGGACACTCGGTCCGGTCCGGGCAGTACGTCCGTCGCACCGGTGACGACGTGCAGCCCGGCGACGTGGCCGTGCGGCGCGGCACCGTCGTCGGGCCGGCCCAGGTGGGCCTCCTCGCCGCAGTCGGGCGGGACAAGGTCCTGGTGCATCCCCGGCCGCGCGTCGCGGTGATCTCGGTGGGCCGGGAGCTGGTCGACATCGATCGGGACACCGGCGCCGGCCAGGTCTACGACGTGGCCTCCTACGCGCTCGCCGCGTCCGCCCGCGACTGCGGGGCCGAGGTGCACCGCGTCGGCATCGTGGGCACCGACGGGGTCCGAGAGGCCGTCGAGGCGCAGCTGCAACGCTCCGAGGTCGTGGTCATCACCTCCGCGCTGGGCGGTTCCGCCTCCGAGGACATCTCCTCGGCGCTGGCCGAACTCGGCGACCTGGTCGTCGAGCGGATCGCGATGCACCCCGCATCGGTCCAGGGCTTCGGCGCCCTCGGTCCCGACGAGGTGCCCACCTTCCTGCTGCCGTCGAACCCGATGAGCGCGCTGGTCGCCTTCGAGGTGATGGTGCGCCCGCTCATCCGCATCGCGCTGGGCAAGCGGCAGCCCATGCGTCGCCTGGTGACCGCGAAGAGCGCGGCGGCCTTCGAGTCGCCCGAGGGGCGGCGCGAGTACGTGCGCGGCCAGCTCATGCGCGACGAGAACAGCGGCGAGTTCATGGTCGCGCCGATCCCGGACAACGGCTCCCACCTGCTGGTGAGCCTTGCCGAGGCGAACTGCCTCATCGTGGTGGACCCGGAGATCACCGAGGTCCGCGCGGGCGACGACGTGATCGTCGCGTTCCTCGCCCAGCGCGGCTGACGCGGGTGTTCGGGGCGAACTGGCAGGTCGAACTCGGGCCGCTCACCACGGCCGCCGGCGTCGTGCGGCTGCGGCCGATCCGCGCCCGCGACGGGCGGCAGTGGTCGCGCCTGCGCCTGCTCAATCGAGCGGAACTGGAGCCGTGGGAACCGTCGGGCGAGACGAACTGGCAGCGCCGGCACACCGCCTCGCAGTGGACGCCGCTGTGCGCGTCGCTCCGCTCGCAGGCCCGGTCCGGGACCATCGTCCCGATGGTGATCGAGGTCGACGGTGCCTACGCCGGCCAGATCACCATCGGCAACATCACCCGCGGGCAGCTGCAGAGCGCGTGGGTGGGCTACTGGGTGGACCGCGGGTTCACGGGCCGCGGCGTGGCGACGGTGGCCGTCGCGCTGGCCGTCGACCACTGCTTCGGGGCGCTCGGCCTGCATCGGGTGGATGCGACGGTGCGCCCGGAGAACGGCGGATCGCGCGCGGTGCTGCGCAATTCGGGGTTCCGTGAGGAGGGGCTGCTGCGCCGGTACCTGCATGTCGACGGTGCCTGGCGCGACCATCTGCTCGTCGCGATCACGGCCGAGGAGATCGCGGATTCCATGGTCGCGCGGGTCGTCCGGTCCGGCCGTGCATGGTTCTGAGATACCGACTCGCGTGTGACTGAAGTGACTGTTTGAGATTTTTGGGGTTTCGCTACGGCGCGTCGGGCGCGCTGATCCACCCTGGTGAAATAGCCTTCGAGGCGACTTACACGGATGTGATCCGTGCTCGCTGATTGCCGGAGGGAGCCGACATGATCCCGCAGACACTGCTCTGGGTGGGGCTGATCGTCGCGTGGCTGGTGGTGCTCGTTCCGATGCTCGCCGCGCGTCACCCCAGGGTGAACCAGGTGTCCGACGCGACGCTCAAGACCCGCCTGCTGCACCGCGGCGGCTCGGCCACCCGCGCCGTCCGTCGCCGCATCCGCCCGGCGGCCACCGTCGCCGAGGAGCGCGCCGACGAGGCCGACCTCCGGGAGGACGACGCCGAGCCTCGCGAGGACGGCCGCATCGTGCTCGGGAAGGTCGACGACGAACCGGCCGGTGAGGATCTGGCAGACGAGGACGCCGAGGCGCACGCCTACGTCGACTCCGACGTCGACGACCTGCACGGGGCCGGCCCGATGGACGGCGACACCACCCCGATCCCCACGGTCGAGCGGGCCGCGATGCGCGCGAGGGCGTCGATCGTCGACCTGGACGCGCTCGCATCGAAGGCCGACGCCGCCGACGATACCGACGCCGCCGCACCGGAGTCCGAGCCGATCGTCCGGCGGGTGACCGCGCCCGTGGTGCCGGCCGCCGAGGACGACCTCGTCGCCGATGAACTCGACGCAGCAGACGATCTCGAAGCGGTAGACGATCTCGACGCGACCGACGAGCTGGACGACGCCGAGCCGGTGGACGGGCTCGCGGATGAGGACCTTGCCGACGACCAGCTCACCGAGGAGATCACCCCGGCGACCCGGCCGAAGGCCGAGCCGGCGGAGATCGACGCGCGCGGCGACAGCCCGCACCGCCGCCGCGGCGGCTACGACCCCGAGAACGACGCCCGCCTCACGGAGGCCCGCTTCCGGTTCCGGCAGCGCGTCACGCTCGTGCTGGGCGTGCTCGCCGTCGTCGCGCTCGGCGCCGGACTGATGGACGTGCCCTTCGCCTGGTACGGCCTCGGCGCCGTCGTGCTCGCGTTGGCCGTCTACCTCACCTACCTCCGCCGGACGGTGCGCATCGAGGCCGAGATCCGTCGCCGCCGCACCGCGCGGCTGGAGCGGGCCCGGAGGGAGCGGGAGCGCGAGGCAGAGGTGCTCGACGGTGTCCCCGCGCACCTGCGCCGCGGCGGCTGCGTCGTCATGGAGATCGACGACGAGGACCCCGCCTTCGACCACCTCCCGCGCTACCGCGCCGAGGAGTTCGACTTCCTCGATCGGCCCGCTGACGTGCGGGAACCGTACGAGCGGAAGGTCGGTTAACAGTTTGCCGGGCGGGCTTGCTAAGGTAGTCGAGTTCCGCAAGGGGCTATAGCGCAGTTGGTAGCGCGCCTCGTTCGCATCGAGGAGGTCAGGGGTTCGATTCCCCTTAGCTCCACAGAATCGGGCCAGGTCAGAGCATGTTTCTGACCTGGCCCGAACTCGTGTCACCACCATGTCAACACCATGTTGTCGCCCGGTCGCCATACGGTCCACGGCATGGCTAGCATCCGACCGCGCCGCCGCAAGTCCGACGGTGGCACCACGTACGCCGTGCTCTACCGCCACCGCGGCAAGCAGACCGGCACCAGCTTCGACAGCCTCGACGAGGCCGAGAAGTTCAAGGCCCTCATCGACCTCGTCGGCGTGGACGCCGCAGTGGCGAGCCTCGACATCGAGGCCCCGCCCGCGCCGCTCCTCGTCGACTTCCTCGAGTCGTACGTCGCGACCCGGACCGGCGTCGAGCAGGGCACCACGAAGAAGTACCGGGCCTACATCGCCAACGACTTCGCCGACCTTGGCGACCTCATGGTGTCCGAGGTGACCGAGACCGTCGTCGCGGCGTGGCTCAACAGCCTCGACGGTGCCGCCAAGACGATCGCGAACAAGCACGGCTTCCTGTCCGCCGCGCTGGAGCAGGCCGTGCGGGCCGGCCACCTGGCGAGCAACCCGTGCGCGCACTCCACGCTGCCGCAGGGCCTCCGTAAGCCGCCGTTCTTCTTCTCCGCCGCTCAGTTCACCGCGCTGGAGGCGGCGATGCCTGAGCAGTGGCGCACGCACGCCCGGTTCCTGGCGGCGTCCGGCGTCCGGTTCTCCGAGTCGACCGCGCTCACCGTCGGCGACGTGGACCTGGCCGAGGGCACGGTACGCGTCGAGAAGGCGTTCAAGTACACCGGCTCGAACCGTCTGGCGAAGCTCAGCACGACGAAGACGCGGCGCGGCGTGCGCACCATCAACGTGCCCGCCTCCGTGCTCGAGCTCCTCGACCTCGACCGCGATCCCTTCGAGCGCCTGTTCCAGACGCAGGCGGGTACGCGCATCACCTCGCAGGCCTTCCACAACCGGGCTTGGAAGCCCGCGTTGGACCGCCTCGACGCCGCGCACAGGAAAGCCGAGGGGGAGTGGGTGGCGCTTGACGCGAACGCTCAGAAGGCGTCACCGCGACCACGGCATCCGCTCGGCGGGAAGCGCCCGCACCCGCACGATCTCCGGCACACCTGCGCGTCGTGGATGATCGCCGCTGGCGTGCCCCTTCCGGCCATCCAGGCGCACCTCGGCCACGAGTCGATCAAGACGACCGTGGACCTCTACGGCAGCTTGGACCGCAACGCTGGCCGTCGTGCTGCCGCAGCTATCAGTGCGGTGTTCGACGGATCGGCGGATTGGTCGGACGGCCCCGTCGCGAGCCCTTGACGATGTGGCTCACAGGTGGTGGCGCGATCGCCCGACAGTCCGACGCTACCGGCGACCGCGCTCCGCGCTCGTCTTCCATGCAGCCTCGGACGTGCCAGCCACGCCAGCGAACGTGTTGAGGGCGAAATCGGCCTGTACCGATCGCTCAGCATCGGTCTGTGGGCGCTGCATATTGTTGACTTGCATGTCGGCGATCTGCTTGGCGAACGGGGAGGTCTTGACCTTCTGAACCGCCCCGGGTAGTCCGGAGACTCCGAATGTTGGAAGGTTGGAGTCATGGCAGGGAGCACATCGAATCGGTATCCGGCTGAGTTGAAGGCG